>NZ_CP062121.1:6812500-6870625 GCF_014843395.1 Variovorax sp. 38R | reverse complement strand
GCGGCGGTGGCGTCCGGCGGGGCCGCGCGCAGGCGCACGACGGCGCGTTGCACGGCGTCGAGGATCTCGATGTGCGTGCCGCAGCGGCACAGGTTGCCCGACAGCTCGCTGCGGATGCGCGCCTCGCTCGCGCCAGGATCACGCGCGAGCAGCGCCGCCGCCTGCATCACCATGCCGTTCAGGCAGTAGCCACACTGCGCAGCCTGCGCGTCTTCAAACGCGGCCTGCACCGGATGCCAGCGCCCGCGCATGCCCAGCCCTTCGAGCGTCGTGATGTGGCGCCCCGCCACGCCGTGCGCGGGAATCACGCAGGACCGCGCCGCCACGCCATCGACATGCACCGTGCACGCACCGCACTGCCCGAGCCCGCAGCCGTACTTCGGCCCGTTGAGCCCGAGGTCGTTGCGCAGCAGGTGCAGCAGCGAAGCCTCGCGCGGCACGCCCGACAGCGTGTGCGCCCGGCCGTTGACCTGCAGGTGCAGCGGCTCAGCGCCGCAACTGGCCGTCACGGGTGTACATCTCCAGGTCCACGAAGGTCGAGCCGTTGTGGTTCTTCGCGCTGTAGTCGACGGGGAAGTCGCCGAAGCGCGTGCTGCCGATGCTCTCGAGCCCGGCGATGAAGCTGTCGCGCGTGAGCGCCTTGCCCGCGCGGCGCAGGCCCTCGGTCATCACGCGCGCGACGATGTAGCCCTCGAGCGCGGTGTAGCTGTCGATCTTCTGGCCGAACTCGGCGCGGTCGCGCTGGTAGTCGGCCACGATGGGCACGCGCAGCGCACCGGGCGGCGGCACGATGCTGGCCGTGACCAGCCCGGCGAGCTTGCCGTCGAGCCGCTTGGCGGAGCCGGCCGCGTCGGTGATGCCGACCGACAGCGTGTACAGCGGCGCCGCTGCGCCACTCGCGCGGTAGTCGCGGATGAAGACTTCGGTCATGCGCCCGGCCATGATCATCACGACGGCGCCGGGGCGGCCTTCGGCCAGCCCGCCGACCACCTGCTTCGCGTCTTCGGCCGCGATGGCCATGGGCAGCGTCTGCACCACCTTCACCTTGTATTCGGCGGCCAGCTGCTCGCAGGTGGCGAGGTTCGACTTGCCGAAGGCGCTGTCCTGGTAGACCACGGCGATCGACTGGATGCCCAGGGTCGAGAGGTGGCTGATGATCTTGCGCAGCTCCAGATCGTAGCCCGCGCGCACGTGGAACAGGTAGCGGTTGGTCTTGGTGCGGAACGACGTGGTGCCCACCAGCGGCGCGAACATCGGCACGCCGGCCTTCTCGGCCAGCGGCATCGCGGCCGCGAGGTTGCCCGTGGCGACGTAGCCGGTGAGCGCGAAGACCTTGTCCTCGTCGATCAGCTTGGCCGTGTTGACGGCTGTCTTCGCGGGCTCGTAGGCGTCGTCGTAGGTGACGAGTTCGATCTTGCGGCCATGCACGCCGCCCGACTTGTTGACACGGTCGAAGTACAGCTGGATGCCCGCACGGTAGTCCACGCCGAAGTCTTTCGCCGGGCCGCTGAACACGGCCGACTGGCCGATGCGGATCGTGTTGTCGGTCACGCCGTTGTCCGCGCGCGCCGGCCGCAGCAGGCCGGGGCCGAGCGCCAGGGCCGCGCCGCCCGCCACCAGCGTGCGCCTTGAAATCGAAAGCTTCATGCGTGTCTGTCTCTTCGTTGTTGTCGTTGTTGTGGTTGCCGCGGTGGCCCGCGGACTTTGTCGTCAGCCGGCCTGGATGTCGCCCGACTGGATGCGCTTCACGCCCTTGGCCGTCATCTGCTTCCAGGCTGCGGCCAGCGAGCCGTTGAGGTCGATGCCGCGCGTGGCGTCTTCGATCACGTAGGCCTCGAAGCCGGCCTTGCGCGCGTCCATCGCGGTCCAGGCCACGCAGAAGTCGGTGGCGAGACCCGTGACGAACACGGTCTTGATGCCGCGCGCCTTGAGGTAGCCGGCCAGGCCCGTGGCCGTCTTGTGGTCGGCCTCCTCGAAGGCGGAGTAGCTGTCCATGTCCTTGTGGAAGCCCTTGCGGATGATGAGCTGCGCGGTCGGCACCTTCAGCTCCTTGCCGAGCGCGGCGTCGTCGGTGCCCTGCACGCAGTGGTCGGGCCACAGCACCTGCGTGCCGTAGTTGAGCTTGGTCGTCTCGAAGGGCTTCTTGCCCGAGTAGGTGCTCGCGAAAGACGCGTGGCCCGCCGTGTGCCAGTCCTGCGTGACGACGATGTTCTGGAACGCGGGCGCCAGCGCATTGATGACCGGGATCACCTCGTTGCCGCCCTTCACCGCGAGCGTGCCGCCGTCGAGAAAGCAGTTCTGCACATCGACGACGATCAGCGCGGCCTTGCCGCCGGGCTTGATCTTGCCGGCCGCGAAAGCGGACGAGAGCCCAAAGCTGCCGAGGCTGCCGACGAGCCCAAGGGCAGCGGCGGACTTCAAGACGGTTCTGCGATGCATGGTGTGGACTCCGGTGGGTTGAGGGAAGGAAGAAAGGAAACGGTCAGACGCTGAGGTAGGCCCTGCGCACTTCTTCGTTGGCAGCCAACTCGGCCATCGTCGCGTGGTAGCGGATCTGCCCCTTCTCGAGCACGTAGGCGCGATCGGAGACCAGCTCGGCGAAGTGCATGTTCTGCTCCGACAGCAGGATGCTCACGCCCTGCGCCTTGAGCTCGAGGATCATGTTCGCCATTTGCTCGACGATGACCGGGGCCACGCCCTCGGAGGGCTCGTCGAGCAGCACGAGATACGGGTTGCCCATCAGCGTGCGCGCCACGGTGAGCATCTGCTGCTCGCCACCGCTCATGCGGCCACCGGGGCGGTTCGGCATCTCGCCGAGGTTGGGGAACAGCTGGAACAGGCGCTCGGGCGTCCACAGCGGTGCCGCGGTGCCGTCGGCCCACTGGCGCGCGGGCTGCTTGCCGACCTCGAGGTTCTCCATCACCGTGAGGTCGGTGAACACGCGCCGGTCTTCGGGCACGAAGCCCAGGCCCAGGCGCGCCGCATGGTGCGGCTCGCTCTTGGAAATGTCGTGGCCGAGGAAGCGCACCGCGCCGCGGCGCTTGCTCAGCATGCCGATGAGCGTCTTGAGCGTGGTCGACTTGCCCGCGCCGTTGCGGCCCATGAGCGCGACGACTTCGCCGCGACGCACTTCGAGGTCGACGTCGTAAAGGATCTGCGCGGCGCCATACCAGGCGCACAGCGCCTTGGCTTCCAGAAGCGGTTCGTGTGTGCTCATGCTGCGACTCCCAGCGCTGCGGCCTTTTCGGCGATCTTCTCGAAGGTCTTGCCGCTGCCGAAGTACACCTCCTGCACCTTCGGGTGATCGCGGATCTCGAGCGGCTTGCCCTGCGCGATGAGGCGCCCGCGCGCCAGCACGATCATGCGGTCGGCGTACGCGAACACCACGTCCATGCTGTGCTCGGTGAAGAGCACGGCCATGCCGCGTTGAATGACGAGGTCCTTGGTGAGCGCCATGAGCGAGTTGCGCTCCTGGGGCGCCATGCCGGCGGTGGGCTCGTCCATGAGCAGCAGCTTGGGCGAGTTGGCCATGGCGATGGCGAGTTCGACGCGCTTCACGTCGCCGTAGGCCAGCACGCTGCACGGTCGGTCGGCCTGCGCCTTCATGCCGACCTGGTCGAGCAATGCCAGCGCTTCGTCGCGCTTGTGATCGGCCGCGCGGCGCCACATCGAGAACAGCTTGTGGTCGTGCGAGAGCAGTGCCATCTGCACGTTCTCGACGACGGTGAGCGAGGCAAAGGTTTCGGCGATCTGGAAGGTGCGGCCCACGCCCTTGCGCCAGATCTCGCGCGGCTTGCGGCCCACGAGTTCGTGGCCGTCGAGCGTGATCGAGCCCTGGTCGGCCTTGAGCTGGCCGTTCACCATGTTGAAGGTGGTCGACTTGCCGGCGCCGTTGGGGCCGATGAGCGCGAGCAGTTCGCCCGCGGGCAGTTCGAAGCTGATGCCGTCCACGGCCTTCACGCCGCCGAACGATTTGCCGAGGTTTTCTACTTTGAGGAGGCTCATGCTTTCACCTCCTTGAGCTTGGCATCTGCGTCTGTTTCATGCTTCGGTGCACGCCAGCGATCGACGAGTTGCTTGATCGACCCGGCAATGCCCTGCGGGAACAGCAGCACCAGGATCAGGATGATGGCGCCGAGCATGGCGCGCCAGTAGTCGGTGTTGCGCGCCACGGTGTCATGCAGCCAGGTGAAGGTGACGGCGCCGACCACCGGCCCCGCCAAGGTCTGGATGCCACCCAGCAGCACCATCACGAGGCCGTCGACCGACTTGCCGACCGACAGGCTCTCGGGCGAGATGCTGCCCTTCGAGAACGCATAGAGCGCGCCGGCCAGGCCCGCCACGGTGCCGGCGATGACGAAGGCTGCCCACTGCATGCGCTTGACGTCAATGCCGATGGCGTCGGCGCGCAGCACCGAGTCGCGGCCCGCGCGCAGCGCATAGCCGAAGGGCGAGAACAGCACGCGGCGCAGCCACCACACGCCCGCGCCCACGAGCACCAGCGTGAGCCAGTAGTACACCTGCTTGTTCGACAGCCACTCCGACGGCCACACGCCGGTCAAGCCGTTGCTGCCGCCCGTGAAGCTGTCCCACTGGTAGGTGATGGCCCAGGTGATCTGCGCAAAGGCCAGCGTGAGCATCGCGAGGTACACGCCCGACAGGCGCACCGCAAACCAGCCGTAGACAAAGGCACCGAGCGCGGCCACCAGCGGCGCGACCACGAGGGCCAATTCCATCGGCAGATGCAGCGTGCGCACCAGCAGCGCCGCGCCGTAGGCCCCGAGGCCGAAGTACGCGGCGTGCCCGAAGGAGTGCATGCCGGCCGGCCCCATGATGAAGTGCAGGCTGGTGGCGAACAGCGCGGCGATCAGCAGGTCGATCATCAGCACCGTGGTGTAGGGCGAGCCGGCCGTCAGCAGCGGCAGCGCGGCGAGCACCAGCGCGAGCCCGGCGGCGGCCACGATGTAGGCGGTGCTCGGCGGGCGCAGCGGTTCTTCCTGCATGCCGACGTAGCGGCTCGGCGCCTGCGGCCGGCCGAACAGGCCCCACGGGCGCCACACCAGCACGATCGCCATCACGAGGAAGTCGACCATCAGCGTGAGCTTGGAGAACGACACGTCGATGCCGAAGATCTGCACCACGCCCAGCCAGATGCATACGGCCTTGATCTCGGCGATGAGCAGCGCGGCCACGTAGGCGCCGGGCAGCGAGCCCATGCCGCCGACCACCACGACGACGAAGGCGGCGCCGATGGTGTTCAGGTCCATCTCGAGCGTGGCGGGTTCGCGCGGCAGTTGCAGTGCGCCGCCCAGGCCGGCGAGCAATGCGCCGAGCGCGAACACGGCGGTGAACAGCCAGGCCTGGTTGACGCCGAGCGCGCTGACCATCTCGCGGTCTTGCGTGGCGGCGCGCACCAGCGTGCCGAAGCGCGTGCGCGTGAGCAGCAGCCAGACGAGGCCGAGCACGAGCGGACCGACGACGATCAGGAACAGGTCGTAGGAAGGAAACTGGCGGCCGAGGATTTCGACCGAGCCCTTGAGGCCCGGCGCGCGCGGGCCGAGCAGTTCGTCAGGCCCCCAGAGCCACAGCACCGCGTCCTTGATGACGAGTACGAGCGCGAAGGTGGCCAGCAGCTGGAACAGCTCGGGCGCCTTGTAGATGCGGCGCAAGAGCAGCACCTCGATGAGCGCACCCAGCACGCCCACCGCGAGCGCGGCGATCAGCAACGCAGGCCAGAAGCCCACGCTCGGGCCGAGCTTCTCGACCAGCGTGTACGCGGTGTAGATGCCCACCATGAAAAACGACCCATGGGCGAAGTTGACGATGCGCGTCACGCCGAAGATCAACGACAAGCCGGCCGCCACGAGGAACAGCGAAGACGCGCCGGCCAACCCGTTGAGCAACTGAACAACGAAGCCTGAAAAGCTCATGAAAGACCCTGAGGAAACTGGAGACACCGCGCCCCGCCGTCATCGACCGACGGCAGGCGCGTTGCGGGAACCGCGCGCAATCAGTCCGCGGGGCGCATCTTCTTCACTTCGTCGTCCGTCGGCTGGAACTTGGCACCGTCGAGGTACACGTAGTCGACCATCACGCCCTTGCCGCCGTCGTTCTTGGTCTTGCCGACGTACGCGCCCATGGTGGACTGGTTGTCCTGCGCGCGGTAGCTGATCTTGCCGAAGGGCGTGTCGACCTGCAGGCCCTTGAAGGCCGCGACCAGCTTCTCGGTGTCGGTGCTGCCGGCCTTCTTCAGGCCGGCCGCGATCGAGTAGATGGCGCTGTAGCCCACCACCGAGCCCAGGCGCGGGTAGTCCTTGAACTTGGCCTGGTAGGCGTCGTTGAAGGCCTTGTGCTCGGCGGTCTTGATGCCGTACCAGGGGTAGCCGGTGACGATCCAGCCGTTGGGGGCCTCGTCCTTCAGCGGGTCGAGGTACTCGGGCTCGCCGGTCAGCACGCTCACGACTTCACGGTCCTTAAAGAGGCCGCGCGTGTTGCCTTCGCGCACGAACTTGGAGAGGTCGGCGCCGAACAGCACGTTGAAGATGGCGTCGGGCTTGGCATCGGCCAGGGCCTGCGCCACGCTGCCCGCATCGACCTTGCCCAGCGGCGGCGCCTGCTCGGCGACGAACTCGACGTCGGGCTGCACGGCCTTCAGCAAGGTCTTGAAGGTGGCGACCGACGACTGGCCGTACTCGTAGTTGGGGTACACGATGGCCCAGCGCTTCTTCTTGAGCTTGGCCGCCTCGGGCACCAGCATCGCGACCTGCATGTAGGTCGAGGGGCGCAGGCGGTAGGTGTACTTGTTGCCGTTGCTCCAGACGATCTTGTCGGTCAGCGGCTCGGCGGCGAGGTAGAAGAATTTCTTCTGCTTGGCGAAGTCGGTGAGCGCCAGGCCCGTGTTCGACAGGAACGCGCCGGCCAGCACGTCGACCTTCTCGCGCGAGATGAGTTCTTCGGCCACGCGCACGGCATCGCCGGGGTTGGCGTTGTCGTCGCGGCTGATGAGCTCGAGCTTCTTGCCGTTGACGCCGCCCTTGGCGTTGATCTCGTCGACCGCGAGTTCCATGCCCTTCTTGTAGGGCTCGAGGAAGGCGGGCTGCGCCTTGTAGCTGTTGATTTCACCGATCTTGATCACGCCCTGCGCATGCGCGGGGACCAGGGCCGAAGCCAGCGTGACGACGGAAGCGGCGCAGAAGACATGGCGCAATGGATTCATCGGGAAGCTCCTAGAAGTTCGAACAGAAAACACGATGCGGGTGACGATGCAATGACAGGTCAACGAAGACCGTCTTCGCCCTTGATTTCGCTGGCTTGGAGGCCGCCGACGCGCGGCAGTGGACGGCCGCTGTCGGTGACGGCCACGGCGACGACGATTTCGTTGGCGCGCGGCGCGTCGGCCACGCGGGCCTCGATGGCGTCGAAGTGGCTGCGCACGAAGGCGGCGTCCTTGTGGCCGAGCGGCACGTCGATGGCCGTGCCCAGCGTGCCCTGCTTCTTGGCCGAAGGCACGAGCGCGGCGCCCTTCTCGACCGCCACGCGCAGCGGTGCGCCGAGCTTGGGATGCAGGATGGCGGCGGCATGTTCCAGCTCGCCGCGCTCGCCGACGATGGCGGCCTTGCCGTAGCTCTGCGCCTGGCCGGGCTCGATGCCCAGCGCCTTCACGGCCTTCTGGCCGAGCAGCGCGCCGAGCTCTTCGCCGATGGCGATGAGTTCGTCGAGGTTCTCGCTGTAGCGGCCGGCGTAGGGGTTCTCGATGACGGCGATGGCGACGGCGCGGCGCGTGGGCGGCGTCACGTCTTGCCCCATTTCCTTGCGGGTTTCATCGACCTGAATGACGAGCTTGCGGATGTTGGCGGTCATGTCTGTGTGTTCCTTGTCTTGTCTCTTGTCTTGCGGGCTCAGCGCAGGCCGTCCCACTTGCTGATGTCCTTCGCGAGCAGTCCGCCGACGCGCGCATGCACGCGGTAGCCGGTGCTCATCGCGAGGATGAAGACGATCTCGTCGGCCAGGGGCGCACCGGGCACGCGCACTTCGATGGCGTCGAACTGGCCGCGCACGTAGCTGGCGTTGATGTTGGTGAGCGGCACGTCGAGTGCGGCGCCGGGCGGGCCGACCTTCTTGGTCGAGGGCACGATCGACAGCGCATTGCCGGGCTGGCCGGTTTTCTCTTCGGCCTTGCCTGCGGTGTAGGCGGCGCGGCTGCCTTGCCAGCCGAGCAGTTCGCGCATCGCGTAGCCGCCGGGCACATGCCACAGCGCGCCGTGCTCCAGCTCGCCATCGGCACCGACGATGGCGCCCTTGCCGTAGGTGGCGATCTGCTCGAGCGGCACATCCATGGCGGCGTGCAGCTGGTGCGCCATGTCGACGCCCACGGGGTCGAGCAGCGCCATCATCGGCAGGATGTCGGGCTCGTAGCGACCCGCGAAAGGATTGGTCAGCACCGCGCCGATGGCACCACGCACCAGCGGGGTGTCGGCACGGGGCCCGAACTCGTGGTGGATGTGCTCGACATGGGTGAAGACGCGACGGATTTCGATCATGAAAAAGAACCTTGCTTTTCGTTAAGCAAATACTGAACCAACTGCATCGGGCAGCGCGACGTCCAGCGACTTCGAGCATAAGGGTTCCACCAGCCGCCACTGCCCCTGGCAAACGAGCAGAACGGCCCACACGAGCCCCCTTTTCTGCAGCGCGTGGGCACACGCGGCGCCCGCATCGAGTGCATGGTGCACCTGCGCGGGCGCCAGCGTCGGCACGTCGACGGTGACGAGGGTGTCGCCGAGGTCGCTGTCGTCCTTGCATTCGTTGGCGGGCTTGCGCTGGATGAGGGCATCGGCCACATCGACGGCGTTGGCGATCACGGTGGCGGCGGCATCGGCCTGCGCCGCGGTGGTGGCCAACACCGTCACGCTGTCGGCGATGCCCAGCGAGAAGCTGCGCCCGCGCCAGCCGCTGGTGGCAACGCCGCGCACGGGTTGGTCGGCGTGCAGTTCGAACTGGCCGTCGGTGGTGAGCACGCGGCTGTCGCGCCAGTCGAAGCGCGCGAGGTCGGCGAACACGCCCACGCGCGCCGAGTGGCCGGGCGCGAGGTGCAGCGCGATGTCGCCGCCGTTGTTGATCCACGCGCGCTCGATGCCGGGCCGGTCGTAGAAGGCGATGAGTTCCTGCGCCACGCTGCCGGCCACGGCCGCCATGGGCGTGAGGAACAGCGGCGAGAACGCATCGCAGGCGTCCCACATGCGCCGCGCGACCACGCCGCGCGGGCGCTGGCGTGCGGCCACGGGCAGGCGCAACTGCGGCAGCTCGCGCACGAGTTCGTCGAGCACATGGCCGAAGCGCGCCCAGGCCGCGTCGTGCGCGGCCGCGACGGCGTACGGGTCGCCGTGTGCTTCGGCCACGATGTCGATCGGGCCGTGGTTGAAATGCCAGCGGCTCGCGTCGAGCGCTGTACGTTGGGCGGACATGAATCAGCCCAGCATGGGGGCGTGACCCAGGGGCCACGGATTGGCATCGTCGATGACGAGCCACTGGCGCGCCAGCGGTGCGCCGTCTTCCTGCCATGCACCGCGCGCGAGCGCCTGTTCGAGCGGGAAGATGTGTTCGACGTGCCCGCCGAGCGCTTCGTAATCAGCGCGCCGCATGCTGAACTCGATGGGCGCAACGATGGCCGGCGTGGGCACGGTGCCGAAGCTGTGGTCGGGCATGCGCATGACGTCGGCCATCACGGTGATGCCGCCGCCGGGCCACACATAGGCCGGCGCGCCGCCGCAGGTGACGTTGACCAGCGCGCGCTTGATGGCGCGCGTGAGCAGCACGGGGTTCTCGGTGACACCTGCACGCAGGCTGCCACCGGCGCCGCCGAGGAACAGCACGGTGCACAGCGAAGGCTCGCAGTTCTCGCCGATGCGATCGACGATGCGGCGCACCTCGGGTGGCATCTCCTGCTCGATGGGCTTCAGTGCGTCATCGAGCACGTACCACTGCGCGTGCTCGCCGGTGGTCGATGTCATGAGCAGGCGCAGGCCGGGGCGGGCCACGCCCTCTTCCCAGCCTTCGATGATCGAAAGCGGGTCGGCGATGTCGGTGCCGCCCCAGCCGTTGCCCGGGTTCGCGACCTGGAAGTAACGCCCCGGCGTGGACTTGCGCCCCAGCATCTGGATGCCCGAAGGCGTCATGTCGAGGCAGCGGCCGGCCTGGTGTTCGGTGAGCACGCCGGTGATGTGGTCGTCGACCACCACCACCTCGTCGGCCACGCCGGCGAACTGGCGCGCGAAGATGCCCACGGCCGCCGAGCCGCAGCCCACGCGCATGCGCTGCTCTTCGACGCCGTTGACGATGGGCGCCTTGCCGGCCTGGATGACGAGGCTGGCGCCGCCGTCGATGGTGCATTCGACCGCCTGCTTGTTGCCCAGCAGCTGCATCAGCTCGGCCGTCATGCGCCCTTCCTTCTTGCTGCCGCCCGTGAGGTGGTGCACGCCGCCCAGCGACAGCATCTGCGAGCCGTACTCGGCCGTGGTGACATGGCCCACGACCTCGCCCTTGTAGCGCACGTTGGCCTGCTCGGCGCCCAGGAAGCGGTCGGTGTCGATCTTCACCTTGAAGCTGCAGTAGCTGAAGATGCCTTCGGTGACGACGGTGACCATGTCGACGCCCTGGGCTTTGGAGGCCACGATGAAGGGCGCGGGCTTGTAGTCGGGGTACGTGGTGGACGAGCCCACGCCGGTGACGAAGACTTCGTCGGCGTGCAGCAGGTCGCCGTTCCAGTCGGGCGTGGCATCGGCCTCCGCCACTTCGGCACCAGGGCGATCGAAGGGCACCAGCGCCGGCTGTTCGCTGGCGAGCGTGCGGCGCAGCAGCACCACCGGGTCGACACGCACCAGCACGCCCTGGCGGTTGGCGTAGCGGTCGCAGGCACCGGTGCGCCCGTCGGAGATCTGGCACAGCACCGGGCAGGCGTTGCACTCGACCTTGGCGGTGCTCATCTTCTCGTTGCGCGGCGGCGCCTTGCCGAAGGCGGTGCTGCCGGCCTCGGCGATCTGCGGCATGTCCATGCCGGGCAGTCCGTCTGTCTTGGTGTGTTCAGTCATCGGGGCGATCTCGTGGTGTGGTGCTGTCGGAGCGGGTCTTCAGGCCCCGGAGGTTTGCAACAAACGTGCCGTGCAAGTGCTTGTGCGCCGGCTGTCGTTTGTGTAGCATCCCCTACACTTTCATGTTGCGTTCACTACATCAAAGGTCAATGTAGCAAACAGGCCCGATGCTTGCAATGGTGTTTTCTCGCGGTGTTCATCGGGGTTTTTCCGACCAACGACAATGGAGGGTTGCTAGCCGGCCGATGGCGGACGCCCCAAAGGCGTGCATTTCGGCTCAGCCACCCTTTCCTGTCTTCAACCAACACTTGAGTTCTGTATGAGTGCATTCAGCGAAGAACGCGTCCTGAGCGTCCACCACTGGACCGACCGCCTGTTCACCTTCACCACCACGCGCGACCCGTCGCTGCGCTTCTCGAACGGTCATTTCACGATGATCGGCCTGAAGGTCAACAACAAGCCCCTGCTGCGCGCGTACAGCATCGTGAGCCCCAACTACGAGGAGCACCTCGAGTTCCTGAGCATCAAGGTCGAAGAAGGCCCGCTCACCTCGAAGCTGCAGCACATCCAGGTGGGCGACACCATCATCGTGGGCCGCAAGCCCACGGGCACGCTGCTCATCGACTACACGCTGCCGGCCAAGCGCCTGTACCTGTTCGGCACGGGCACCGGCCTGGCGCCGTTCATGAGCATCATCCGCGACCCCGAGACGTACGAGAAGTTCGAAAAAGTCATCCTGGTGCACGGCGTGCGCCAGGTCGACGAGCTGGCGTACCACGACCTCGTGACCGACCACCTGCCCAAGCACGAGATCCTGGGCGAGATGATCGAGAAGCAGCTGCTGTACTACCCGACCGTCACGCGCGAGGAGTTCCGCAACCAGGGCCGCGTCACCGACCTGATCGAGAGCAACAAGCTCACCGACGACCTCGGCCTGCCCCCGCTCAACGTCGAAGAAGACCGCGTGATGCTGTGCGGCAGCCCCGGCCTGCTGGTCGACCTGAAGCACATCCTGGAAAAGCGCGGCTTCAAAGAAGGCAACACCTCGACGCCGGGCGACTTCGTGGTCGAACGCGCCTTCGCCGAGAAGTAAGACAAGACAAAGAGGCGCTGCGCGCACGATGGCCGACTCCCGCTCCGTCAGCAAGCCCAAGCCCCAGCGCCGCACCGGCGTGCGCGAGGCCGCGGCCCAGGCCACGCGCGACAGCATCCTCAAGGCGGCGACCAAGGTGTTCGCCAAGTACGGCTACGACGGCGGCAGCGTGGAGAAAATCTCCAAGGCCGCCAAGTCGTATGACCGGATGATCTATTACTACTTCGGCAGCAAAGAGGGCCTGTTCATCGCGGTGCTCGAAGGCATCTACCAGCGCATGGACGACGCCGAAGCCGCGATCGCGCTCGACGCCTCGCGGCCCGTGGAAGCGCTCACCGAAGTCATCCACTTCGTGCTCGGCTACTACCGCAAGAACCCCGAGTTCGTCACCCTGCTGAACACCGAGAACCTGCACAAGGGCCGGCACATCTCGAAGTCGCTGCGAGCGCGCGAGTACTCGTCGCGGGCGGTGGCCATCATTGCGGAAATCCTGGCCAGCGGTGGCGCCCAGGGCCTGTTCCGCACCGACCTCGTGGCGCGCGACATCTACCTGCTGATTGCGTCCACCGGCTATTTCTACACCTCGAACCGGCACACGCTCACGGCCTTCCTCGGCGAACCGATGGAGTCGCCCGAGGCGATCAGGCACTGGGAAGATTTCGTGATCGAGACCCTGCTGCGCACCGTGCGCGCGGACGACATCCAGGAACAAGACAACACCACCCCACCCCACGACGAGGACACCACGAAATGGCAGAAATCGCAGCCGGCGCAAAGTCGGGCAAGGTCGTCATCAAGAACATAGGGCTGCTGCTCTCGGGCGACATCGACAAGCCCATCCTCGACGCCGACACCCTCGTGGTGAACGACGGCCTGATCGTCGCAATCGGCAAGGAAAAAGACTGCGACCTCGAAGGCGCACAGACCGTCATCGACGCGCGCAAGACCTGCGTGGCGCCCGGCCTGATCGACAGCCACGTGCACCCGGTGTTCGGCGACTGGACGCCGCGCCAGGGCCAGATCGGCTGGATCGACTCCACCATGCACGGCGGCGTGACTACCATGATCTCCGCGGGTGAAGTGCACCTGCCTGGCCGCCCGAAAGACATCGTCGGCCTGAAGGCACTGGCCATCACCGCACAGCGGGCGTTCGACAACTTCCGCCCCGGCGGCGTGAAAGTTCTCGCCGGCGCGCCGGTGATCGAAAAGGGCATGGTCGAGAGCGACTTCAAGGAACTCGCCGAAGCCGGCGTGGGCCTCCTGGGCGAAGTGGGCCTGGGCTCGGTGAAGGCCGGCTACGAGGCCAAGGAAATGGTGGCCTGGGCGCGCAAGTACGGCATCCAGAGCACGATCCACACGGGCGGCCCGTCGATCCCGGGCTCGGGCCTGATCGACAAGGACGTGGTGCTGGAGGCCGACGCCGACATCATCGGCCACATCAACGGCGGCCACACCTCGCTGCCCGAGGCGCATGTGTGCGAGCTGTGCGAGAAGAGCACGCGCGCCATCGAGATCGTCCACAACGGCAACGAGAAGGTCGCCATCGCGGCGGCCAAGGCGGCGCTCGAACTGAAGTGCCCGCACCGCGTGATCCTCGGCACCGACGGGCCCGCGGGCTCGGGCGTGCAGCCGCTGGGCATCCTGCGCATGGTGGCGATGCTGTCGTCGATCGCGAACATCCCGGCCGAGCTGGTGTTCTGCTTCGCAACGGGCAACACCGCGAAGATCCGCAAGCTCAACTGCGGGCTGATCGAAGTGGGCCGCGATGCCGACTTCGTCTTCATGGACCGCGCGCAGCACTCGCCTGCGCCGGGCCTGCTCGAGAGTGTGCAGCTCGGCGACATCCCCGGCGTGGGCATGGTGATGATCGACGGCCTCGTGCGCTGCGGCCGCAGCCGCAACACGCCGCCTGCAACGGAGATTCCGGTGGTGGTGTCGGGCGGGCACTGAGCGTCTGTGAACGCGCCCGGCGGCGGCGTCAGCCGTCGTTGCGGTGCGAGCGGAAGACCAGGTAGCGCGCCGACAGAAAGTTGGCACCCAGGCCCGCGATGCTGCCCAGCGCCACGCCGAGCGCGGCGGCCCAGCGGCCTTCGACCCAGTGCAGCGTGAGCACGTAGGCGCTGTAGTTCAGCACCGCGCCAGCCAGCATGGTCGTGAGATAGCCCAGATATTCGCGCCAGACCGAGCGCCCTGTGGCGGCACCGGCCGCGCTCGCGGCGAAGGTGTAGCGGCGGTTGTAGAGCCAGGTGGTGGTGGCGGCGGCCAGGAACGACACGACGCGTGCGCCGTACCACCCCAGCAGCGGCGCCAGCAGGTAGAGCACCGTCACGTCCACCACGAAGCCGATCACGCCGGCCACGGCGAACGACAGGAACTCGCGCCCGATCTTCATCGGCTGCGCAGGCTCTCGCGCACACAGGGCTGCGCCAGGTAGCGCAGCCGCTTGGCCTCCTGCCGGCCCAGCGTGACGGTGTGCATCACCACGCCGCAGACAAAGGACAGCAGCGCCGCGAGCATCGCGCCGGTGGCGAGCACCGCCGTGGGCAGCCGCGGCACCAGGCCGGTGTGGGCGTAGGTCATGAACAGCGGCACGGCCAGCGCGAGCGCACCGAGCGCGAGCACGGCGGCAACGATCGAGAAGAACTGCAGCGGCCGCTCGCTCACGAACAGCTTGCCGATGGTCTTCAGGATGCGCCAGCCGTCGCGGTAGGTGGAGAGCTTGCTGTGCGAGCCCTCGGGGCGCGTGCTGTAGGCGGTGCCTTCCTCGGCGTAGGGCATGCGCAGTTCGAGTGCGTGCACGGTCAACTCGGTCTCGATCTCGAAGCCCTGCGACAGCGCGGGGAACGACTTGGCATAGCGGCGCGAGAACACGCGGTAGCCCGAGAGCATGTCAGTGAGGCCGCCGCCGAAGAGCTGTGCCACGGTGCCCGTGAGCAGCCAGTTGCCGAAGCGGTGGCCCGCGCGGTAGGTGAGCGCGTCCTGGCCGTCGTCGACGCGGCTGCCGACCACCATGTCGAGGTTGCCTTCGACCAGCCGCGCGATAAGGCGCGGCGCGGCGGTGGTGTCGTAGGTGGCGTCGCCGTCGACCATCACGTAGATGTCGGCCTCGACGTCGGCGAACATGCGCCGCACCACGTTGCCCTTGCCGCGCGCGGTGACGTGCGTGACGATCGCGCCGGCCGCGCGGGCCACGGCGGCCGTGTTGTCGGTCGAGTTGTTGTCGAAGACGTGGACCTCGACGCCGGGCAGCGCCGCGCGAAAGCCCTCGATCACCTGGGTGATGGCCAGGGCTTCGTTGAAGCAGGGGATGACGGCGGCAATGCGCGGCATGGCGGACACGGGGGCGGGTCGGAGGTCGGTCATGGTGCGGTCAGGGCGATCGCCGGAAGGAGTCGGTAGGCCCGGCTGCCGTCTTGTTCGTGAAGCAGGCCATAGTATTTGTCGAAGTCGGGCCGCGCACTGAGCACTTTCACCATCTCGGGCGACATGACGACGGTGGTGAAGCCCTCGGCGGCCAGCTTGCGCGCGGTGTCGCCGGGCGACAGCAGCAGGTAGTCGCGGTAGCGCCAGCGCCCGAGCGTGTCGCCCCAGATCGGGTTGGGGCCGTAGTAGATCGCCTCGTTCAATGCGATCTGGTAGACGCGGCCGGTCACGTGGCGGCGCACGTAATCCATCACACCGTAGCCTGGCACATGCTTGCGCAGGAAGGCTTCGCGGCTCTCGGGCGTGAGCGAGATCATCGACACCTTGGTCGCCGTCTGGCCGACCGACACGGCGGCCAGCACGGCCAGCAGCAGCACCACGACCCAGTCGCCGATGCCCGCGCCGCTGCGCGGGCCGGTGGATGTTGCCGTCGCTTGGGCACCGCGCAGGCGGCGCACACCCGACGCGATCCCGCTGCCCAGTGCCTGCCAGCCCACGGCGGCGGTCAGTGCCAGCAGCGGGAACGAGGCCATGAGGTAGCGCGGGTAGCGCGAGGTCACGACCCACACGGCCACCGAGTACAGGCAGAACCAGCCTGCCGCGCGCACGGCGGCGGAGCGCTTCCACCACACGCTGAAGGGCGCAAGGAACACCGACCAGATCAGCGCGTTGGGCATCTCGGCGTGGTCGCGCACGTCGGCCACTTGCTGCACGTAGTCGGCCGGAATCCATTCGCTGAAGCCGAACACGCGCGCACCGATCGGGTTGAAGGGGTCGCCCGTCATGACCGCGTTGCGTGCGTACCAGTAGATGCACGGGATCAAAAAGCACAGCAGCGCCGGCGCCCAGGCGCGCCACACGCGGCGCTCGTGGCGCAACACGAACAGCGCCACCAGCGGCAGGAAGATCAGCGCCTGGTACTTGGAGCCCGCCGCCACGCCGAGGCAAAACGCCGCCAGCGAGAGCCAGCGCGTGCCGTCGCGCAGCGGTTCGGATTCGCGCCACCACCACAGCGCCACGAAGGCGGTCAGCACGAACAACGCGACGCCCATGTCGATCAGCGCATTGGCGTAGTCGCCCATGCCCAGCCAGATGGCCGCGCCGATGCAGGCGGTGAGCCGGCTGGCGTGCAGGATGCCGATGCGGAAGATCATCAGCACCGACAGCGCACCCGCCAGCGCGTTGAGAAAGTGCGGCAGCACGTCGTCGCCCACCTGCAGCGCGGCGGCGTACAGCAGGTTGTAGTTGTACGGGAACCAGGGGTAGCGCAGCCAGTCGTGGATGCCCAGCGTGCCCTGCTGCGCCACCAGCCGCGCGTAGGGCAGGTGGTACATCAGTTCGTCGAAGGCGGCCGGCGGCGCGAGCGGCGCCACCAGCGCGGGCAACGCGACCAGCGCCAGCGCGATGGCGGCGATGCGCTCGAAGCGGCTCCACGGCGGGGTGACAGGTGCGGCCGCGCGCAATGCGCGGATGTCGGCGCGCCAGCCGCGCCACTGCCACGCGGCGGCCACGACGCCCGCGCCGACCAGGCCGAGCGTGGCCTCGCGGCGGAACAGCCCGAAGATGGCCAGCGCCTGGAAGGCACAGATGTACAGGCCGACACCGAGTGCGGCCGCCATGGCCGCTTCGAGCCAGGCGTCGCGGCGCGACGGGGGACGCAGGCGCGCGAGCACCGCGCGGCCGGCACCCCAGCAGGCGATCACGAAGATCGCGAACTGGGCGTAGTGCGCGGCGGCAAAGATCAGCTTCTGAATATCAACTCCCGTGGCCGGTCACACCGGTGGGCCGGCCGACCGGCAGGTTCAAAGGTTCGGCGCGAGCAGGCGCTCGAGCTCCGCTTCGCTCGTGTGGCGCCGCGCCGCCTGGTCCTGCAACTGGTCGTGCCCGATCTTGCCGACGTTGAAGTACGTCGCATCGGGGTGACCGAGGTAGAAGCCGCTCACGCTGGCGGCGGGCATCATAGCGAGGCTCTCCGTCAGGGTCATGCCAATGTCCGCGCAGTTCAGAAGGTCGAACATCGGGCCCTTCACGCTGTGGTCGGGGCAGGCCGGGTAACCGGGCGCGGGGCGGATGCCGCGGTACTTCTCGGCAATCATGTCGTCGTTGCTCAGGCCTTCGTTGCTCGCGTAGCCCCACAGGTCGGTGCGCACGCGGTGGTGCAGCGCCTCGGCAAAGGCCTCGGCCAGCCGGTCGGCCAGGGCCTTGAGCATGATGGCCGAGTAGTCGTCGAGGTCGTCCATGAAGAACTTCTCTTTCTTCTCGACACCCAGGCCGGCCGTGACGGCGAACACGCCGACGTAGTCCTTCACACCGCTGTCTTTCGGCGCAACGAAGTCGGCCAGGCAGCGGCTGGGGCGCATCACGCCGTCGATCATTTGCTTCTCGGTCTGCTGGCGCATGCCGTACCAGGTGAGCGCGACCTCGCTGCGCGTCTCGTCGGTGTACAGCTCGATGTCGTCGTCGTTCACGGTGTTGGCGGGCCAGAAGCCGACCACGCCGCTGGCGCTGAGCCAGCGCCCTTCGATGAGGCGCTTGAGCATGCGCTGGCCGTCGGCGTACACGCGCACGGCCTCGGTGCCGACCACGTCGTCTTTCAGGATGGCGGGGAACGGGCCGGCCAGGTCCCAGGTCTGGAAGAACGGGCCCCAGTCGATGTACTTGGCCAGCTCGGTGAGGTCGAAGTTCTTGAACACGCGACGGCCGATGAACTTGGGCACCGTCGGCACGAACTGCGCGAAGTCGACCGGCGTCTTGTTGGCGCGCGCCTTGGCCAGCGGCCACATCGGCACCTGCTTCTTGTTGGCGTGCTGCGTGCGCACCTTGGCGTAGTCGGCGTTGATCTCGTCGATGTACGCGGTGGCTTGGTCGGAGAGCAGGCTCTGCGCCACGCTCACGCTGCGCGAGGCATCGGGCACGTAGACCACGGGGCCTTCGTAGTGCGGCGCAATTTTCACGGCGGTGTGCACGCGGCTGGTGGTGGCGCCGCCGATCATGAGCGGGATCTTCTTGATGCGGAAATGGTCGTCGCGCTGCATCTCGCCGGCCACGTACTGCATCTCTTCGAGGCTCGGCGTGATGAGGCCCGACAGGCCCACGATGTCCGCGCCCTCGACCTTGGCACGCGCCAGGATTTCATGGCACGGGACCATCACGCCCATGTTCACCACTTCGAAGTTGTTGCACTGGAGCACGACGGTCACGATGTTCTTGCCGATGTCGTGCACGTCGCCCTTCACGGTGGCGATGATGATCTTGCCCTTGGTGCGCACGTCGCGGCCCGCGGCCTCATCGCGCAGCTTTTCTTCCTCGATGTAGGGCAGCAGGTGGGCCACGGCCGACTTCATGACGCGTGCCGACTTGACCACCTGCGGCAGGAACATCTTGCCGGCGCCGAACAGGTCGCCCACGATGTTCATGCCGTCCATGAGCGGACCTTCGATCACGTGCAGCGGACGGCCGCCCTTGGCCAGGATCTGCTGGTAGGCCTCTTCGGTGTCTTCGACGATGAAATCGGTGATGCCGTGCACCATGGCGTGCGAGAGGCGCTGGTTGACGTGCACCGGGTGCTCGGGCGTGCCGCGCCATTCGAGGCGCTTGCTTTCGTCCTTGGCACCGCTCTTGGCGGTTTCGGCCACTTCGACGAGGCGCTCGCCCGCGTCGGGGCGGCGGTTGAGCACCACGTCTTCCACGCGCTCGCGCAGCGTGGGCTCCAGGTCGTCGTACACGCCGACCATGCCGGCGTTGACGATGCCCATGTCCATGCCCGCCTGGATCGCGTGGTACAGGAACACGGTGTGGATGGCTTCGCGCATCGGGTCGTTGCCGCGGAAGCTGAAGCTCACGTTGCTCACGCCGCCCGACACCTTGGCACCCGGCAGGTTCTCCTTGATCCAGCGCACGGCGTTGATGAAGTCGACGGCGTAGTTGTCGTGCTCCTCGATGCCGGTGGCAATGGCGAAGATGTTCGGGTCGAAGATGATGTCTTCGGGCGGAAAACCCACCTCGTCGACCAGCACGCGGTAGGCGCGCTCGCAGATCTCGATCTTGCGTGCGTAGGTGTCGGCCTGGCCCTTCTCGTCGAAGGCCATGACCACCGCGGCGGCGCCGTAGCGCTTGACCAGCTTGGCCTCGTGCTTGAACTTGTCGACGCCCTCCTTCATGGAGATGGAGTTGACGATGCCCTTGCCCTGGATGCAGCGCAGGCCGGCCTCGATAACCTCCCACTTCGAGCTGTCGACCATCACCGGCACGCGCGCGATGTCGGGTTCGCTCGCAATGAGGTTCAGGAAGCGGACCATGGCGACCTTGCTGTCGAGCATGGCCTCGTCCATGTTGATGTCGATGACCTGCGCGCCGTTCTCGACCTGCTGGCGCGCGACGGCCAGGGCCTCTTCGAACTGGCCGTTGAGGATCATCCGCGCGAAGGCCTTGGAGCCGGTGACGTTGGTGCGCTCGCCGATGTTGACGAACAGCGTGCCTGCGCCGATGGCGACCGGCTCGAGGCCGGACAGCTTCATGGGAGGGGGAGCAACGGGAGCGGAAACGGAAGCGGGAATCTGGGACATGACCTCACCTGCGGAAGAGTCGAACAGGCGAGCGTCGTTGTCGCCCCAAGCCTGACGATTCGCCTCTGTGGCGAACCGCTGCAACGCTCCTTGGGAAGTCGCGCATTTTAGGTCGATTCGATTGCGCCCTGGGAAAACCCCAGTTTTCATTCCTGCACGTGTCAACAGAATGCGCCCACCGTTTCCGAACGAACGTTCGTGTTTTTAATCAGACGTAAGGGAGAGCGCCAGATGGTCAGGAAGTCGATTGCCCGGTTGCAGCATGCAGCCACCCCGGTGCGCGCCGTGGCCTTGAGCTGCGGCCTCCTGGCCGCAGCGGCCCTCACGGTTTTCACGCCGCCCGCGCAGGCTGCCGCCAGCGACACCGCGACGCGGGTCGAGGCCCGCGTGACCTCCGACACGGCGAAAACCCGCTACCCGATCGTGCTGGTCCACGGCCTGCTGGGCTTCGACAACCTGCTGGGCGTCGATTACTTCTACGACATCCCCGGCAAGCTGGCCGGTGCGGGCGCCAAGGTGTACGTGGCGCAGGTGTCAGGCACCAACACCTCCGAGATCCGCGGCGAGCAGCTGCTGCAGGAGCTCAAGACCATCCGCGCGCTGGAGCAGAACCCCACGCTCAAGTTCAACCTCATCGGCCATTCGCAGGGCTCGCCCACGGTGCGTTACGTGGCGGCGGTGGCGCCCGACATGGTGGCGTCGGTCACGTCGGTGGGCGGCGCGAACGGCGGCTCCAAAGTGGCCGACCTGCTGGCCAAGCTGCCCGAAGGCGGCATCGCCCAGACGCTGGTGGTGAAGGCCATCGGCCTGCTGACGGGGATGATCGGTTTTCTCTCGGGCAAGGACCCGAGCCAGCTGCCCGAAGTGCCGCTGAACGCGCTGGCCTCGCTGACCACGGCGGGCGGCGCGGCCTTCGACGCCAAGTTTCCGCAGGGGCGCCCCGCCGCGGGCTCGTCGTGCGACGTGAAGAGCGGCGCGGCGGTGGCCAACGGCGTGCGCTACTACTCGTGGTCGGGCGTGTCGACCAGCTTCAACCTGTTCGACCCGAGCGACACGGCGCTGTCGACGCTGGGCGGCCTGTTCTTCTTCGGCGAGGCCAACGACGGCCTGCTCGCGGTCTGCACCACGCGACTGGGCACGCACCTGGGCGACTACCGCCAGAACCACCTCGACGAAGTGAACCAGGCCTTCGGCAACACCTACGGCAGCCAGTTCCCGTACTACGAGAAGAAGCCGCCGGAGCTGTTCAGGGAACAGGCCGCGCGGCTCAAGAGCGCGGGGCTCTGAGGACGCGGGACATGCGCGGCGTGGCGTTGACCATCGGCGCAGTCGCGCTGGTGGCCGTAGGAACCGGCTGGCTGGCGCTGAGCCCCGATGCGGGCGATGCGCCACGGGCTGCCGCGCCCCGCACCACGGCGACGGTCGCGGCGCCCACCGCGCCCCGTCCGGCGCAACAAGCCGCCGCGGCTCCCGACGCCCTCCTCACCAGCGACCTCATCACCCTCTTCGACCAGGTGCTCGCCGAAGCGCAGGCCGACAGCAAGGCCACGCTGATGGCCCGCGCGCCTGCTCTGCTCGCCAAGCACCTGCGCGAAGACTGGCGCGTGCGCGCGCTGGGCCTGCTGGAGCGCTACGTCGACATGCAGGAAGCCCTGCGCACCCTGCAGCCGCCCGCGCCCGGCGACCCGGCCTTTTTGCGGCGCAGCCTGGAGGCGCGCGAGGCGGTGCGCCGGCAGTTCTTCGCGCCCGAGGAAATCGAAGGCCTGTTCGGCGACCAGATCCGGCAGGACCAGTTCATGGCCGAGAAGATGGAATTGCTGTCCAACCCCGGCCTCACGCCCGAGCAACGTGCGGCGGCGCTGGCGCAGAGCGAGCAGGCCTGGCTGTCGCCCGCGCAGCGCGAGGTGCGCAAGGACGCGGTGGCCCATCTCGACGTGATGCACCAGACCGAGGCGCTGCAGGCGCGTGGCGCCAGCCCCCAGGAGCGCTTTGCCGCGCGCAGCGAGGCCTACGGCTACGAAGTGGCGCGCGGCCTGGCCACGCTCGACCAGGAAACTCAGGAATGGAACGCGCGGCTCGACCGCTACGCCAGCGCGCCCGAGGCCGAGCGGGCCCAGCTGCGCGAGACGCTCTTTAACGAGAACGAGCGCCTGCGCCTGAGCGGTGCCCTGGCGATGCGCTCGTCCGCTGCGCCCAAGCCGGCGAAGTGAATCGAATAAGTAAGCGCAGGCTTACGCAGGCTGCGCTTCACCCATCGCCGAGGCCGGCAGGCCGAACACGCGGTCGAAGGCCCAGTTGAAGACGAAGGTGTAGACCAGGAAGAACACCACCAGGCCCAGGTCCATCACCAGCGCCTGCCAGAGCGACACGCCCAGGCCCCAGGCCAGCATCGGCACCAGGAAGGCGATCAGGCCGCCCTCGAAGCCGATGGCGTGGGCGATGCGGCGCTTCAGGCTGCGCCCGCGCACCGCCTGGCGCGACTCCCAGCGCTCGAACAGGGCGTTGAACGTCAGGTTCCAGATCACCGCGATGACCGAGGCGCCCACCGCCAGCAGACCCGAGTGGCCGAGCCCCGCGTCCGACATCAGGGCCAGGCCGGCGCTGGCCGCCACGATGGCAATGCCCTCGTAGAGGGAGATGTAAACGATCCGACGCTGAATGCCCTGCATGAATTTCTCTGTCTGTGTGACTGCGATGGGTGGACTTTATTTGTGTTTCGCTGATATAAAAAGTTAACTTGTTTCAGTTTTATTGATAGGTCAGCACCCCATGGCTTTCTCCAGCGACAACGTCGAAGTCTTCCTGGCCGTGCTCGACCACGGCTCGTTTTCGGCCGCTGCGCGGGCGCTGCGCAAGGTGCCGTCGGCCGTGAGCATGGCCATCGCCAACCTCGAAGCCGAGCTGGCGCTGCCGCTGTTCAACCGCAGCGGCCGCGAGCCGCAGCCCACCGCTGCCGCGCGCTCGCTCGAGCCCCAGGCGCGGCTGCTCGCGGCCCAGCTGCGGCAGTTGCAGGTGCAGGCACTGGCGCTCACGCAGGGGCTGGAAGACCGGCTCACGCTGGCCATCGCGCCCGAGCTGCTGGCCGCGCCGTGGAGTGGGCCGCTGGCTGCGCTGGCCGACGACTACCCGCTGCTGCAGGTCGAGGTGCTGGCCGCGCCGCAGGCCGATGCGCTGGCGCTGCTGCACAGCGGCCGGGCGCAACTCGCGCTGGTGTTCGAGCGGCCCAGCCTCGACGGCCGCGAGGGCTTCCAGGAGGTCGGCAGCGACACCATGGTGGCGGTGATGGCGCCCCACCACCCCGTGCTGCAAGCGGCGGCCGGCGGGCGCCTGCGCGAGGAGCACCTGACCAACACGCGCCAGATCGTGGTCGCCGGGCGCGACCTGGGCACCAGCGACCCGCGCTTCGTGTTCGCGCGCCATGTCTGGCGCACCGACAACGCGCTGGCCGCGCTGAGCCTGATCACCGCCGGGCTGGGCTGGGGCTGGCTGCCGCGCAACTTCGCGCGGCCGCACGTCGCGGCGGGCGCGCTGGTCGAGATTCCGTTCGAGAACCTCAGCAACGGGCTCGACCTGTGGGTGGACGTGGTGTGGTCGCGCGAACGGCCGCTGGGCCTGGGCGCGCAGCGCTTCGTGGCGCTGATCGCGCGTGACCGGCAGGCGGCGGCCGGCATCGAGACGCCGGCCGTCTGAGTCGGTTCAGGACCGGCCGTGGCCGTGGCCGTGCCCGCCTCCGCCGCCATGCCCACCGCCTCCACCACCCTTGCCACCACCTCCGTGCGGACGCCCTCCTCCGCCACCGCCGCCCCCACCGGGCCGGCCCCCGCCCGGATGCGGATGCGACACGCCCGGCTGCGGCCGGGGCGGACGGAACCCGGGGTCGACGGGCGGCCGGTAGCCCGGTCCACCGGGCGGACGAACGCCTGGGCCATGCGGTGGCCGGACCCCCGGCCCGTGCGGCGGACGCACGCCCTGCCCCGGCGGCCAGGGCCGTGGCTGCCAGGCCGGACGCACGGGCGGCGGCGGGCGCCAGCCCGCGATCGGCGGCGGCGGTGGCCGCTGGCCCCACCAGCGCCGGTCGCCGTACCAGGGGCGGTCGCGGTAGTAGTCGGCCCAGTAGCTGCCGATCACGAAAGTCACGATGGGCACGCCGATGACCGCGCCGTAGGTGGCCAGCGGCACGCGCTGCTGCTGGTAGGCGTAGTCGAGGTTCCTCGACCAGACCCAGCCGCGCCCGCCGTCGGGCAGCACCACGTCGCACCAGCCGTAGCCGCTGGTGCAGCCGACCACGTCGACCGGCTGGCCCGGCCCGAGCCGTGCCACCAGCGGGTAGTCGCCCGAGGGCCCGGCGCGCATGTTGACCGCGCCGCGCGTGAAGGCCTGCTGCGCCGCCGCCGCGAGCGGCAACAGCAGGACGAGCGCGCCCAAGACAGCGCGGCGCAAGAAAGATGTGGCGTTCATGAAGGGCTCCTGTGCGCGCCAGCGTAGGCGCGGGGCGGGGAGCCGTCAATCAGCCGAAAGCGCGCGCGGCGCCCGGCTTCAGGCGGCCTCTTTGTAGAAGCCGTTGGTATTCAGCATGCGGCCCTTGGCAGGCGCCACCGCCGCACCGATCGCCGCGATGTGGTCCGGCGTGGTGCCGCAGCAGCCGCCCACGATGTTCACCAGCCCCTCGGCCGCGAACTCGTGCAGCAGGCGCGAGGTGACGTCGGGCGTCTCGTCGAAGCCGGTGTCGCTCATCGGGTTGGGCAGGCCGGCGTTCGGGTAGCAGCTGATGAAAGTGTCGCCCGCCACGCGCGCCAGTTCCTGGATGTAGGGGCGCATCAGCGTCGCGCCCAGCGCGCAGTTCAGGCCGATGGCCAGCGGCTGCGCATGGCGCACGCTGTGCCAGAAGGCGGTGACGGTCTGGCCGCTGAGGATGCGGCCCGAGGCGTCGGTCACCGTGCCGCTGATGATCAGCGGCAGGCGGTGCCCGCTGTTGTCGAAGTACTCGTCCACCGCGAACAGCGCGGCCTTGGCGTTGAGCGTGTCGAAGATCGTCTCGACCAGGATCACGTCGGCGCCGCCTTCGACCAGCGCTTCGGTCTGCTCGTAGTACGCCGCGCGCAGCGATTCGAAATCGACGTTGCGTGCGCCCGGGTCGTTCACGTCGGGGCTGATGCTCGCCGTCTTGGGCGTCGGGCCGAGGGCGCCGGCCACGAAGCGCGGCTTGTCGGGCGTGCTGTACTTGTCGCAGGCCGCGCGCGCCAGCTTGGCCGATTCGAGGTTCATCTCGCGCGCCAGGTGGGCCATCTTGTAGTCCTCCTGCGCGATGGTGGTGGCGCCGAAGGTGTTGGTCTCGATGAGGTCGGCACCGGCCGCGAGGTAGGCCTCGTGGATGTCGGTGATGACGTCGGGCCGCGTGAGCGACAGCAGCTCGTTGTTGCCCTTCACGTCGCGCTCGAAGTCCTTGAAGCGCTCGCCGCGGTACTGTTCCTCGGTGAGCTTGAAGCGCTGGATCATCGTGCCCATCGCGCCGTCGAGGATGGCAATGCGTTGGGCGAGGATGCCAGGCAAGGCCTGGCCGCGGGTGTAGATGACGGGCTTCATAGCCTCCGATTGTAGAAACCGGGGCCCGGCCCTGATGCCCGTCAGCCCTTTCGCTGACCCTCGACGAAGGCCAGCACCGCTTCCAGCATCCGGCGCACATGCGGCTGCACGCCCGCGGCCACGTCGGGCAGGTAGTCGAAGGGCAGCGCTTCCTGCATGTAGCTCGACTGCGTCATCTCCAGCTGCACCGCGTGCACGCCGCCGGCCGGGTTGCCGTACTGGCGCGTGATGTGGCCGCCCTTGAAGCGGCCGTTGAGCACGCCGGTGTAGCCGGGCGCCGACTCGGCGATGCCGCGCAGCGTGGCGGCCAGCGCGGGGTCGCAGCTCTTGCCGTCGGCGGTGCCCAGGTTCAGGTCGGGCAGCTTGCCTTCGAAGAAGCGCGGCAGCACGGAGCGGATGGAGTGCGCGTCCCACAGCGCGACGGTGTCGTGCGCGGCCGTGAGGCGGTCGAGCTCGGCCTGCAGCTGCTGGTGGTACGGGCGCCAGACGGCGTCGCGGCGTTCGGCGATCTCGGCGTCGGACGGGTGCTCGCCGGCGTTCGCGTAGACCGGCGTGTCGTCGAAGGTGTCGACCGGGCACAGGCCGGTGACGCTCTGGCCCGGGTACAGGCTGGCGCCGTCCGGCGGCCGGTTCAGGTCGACCACGTAGCGCGAGTGCGTGGCCACGAGCACCGAGGCGCCGAGTGCATCGGCGAAGTCGTAGAGCTGTTCGAGGTGCCAGTCGGTGTCGGGCACATGGCGCGCCTCGTCGGTGAAGCGTGCGGCCAGCGCGGGTGGCACGTGCGTGCCGACGTGCGGCATGGAGATCAGCAGCGGGCGCGTGCCCTGGCGAAAGCGGAACGCCGGTTCGGTGGTGGTGAAAAGAGCCATGGGTGAATTTTCTCAGTCCTGCAGAAGCTGGGTGCGCGCTGCCACGAAGCCCGACGCCGCGCTGTCGTGCAGCGCGTGGCGGCCGGCCGTGACGCGCGCGCGGCCCGCCACCCAGACCGCGTCGACGGCCGAGGTGCGGTGGCTTGCGAACACGTGGGCCGAGAGCATGTCGGGGGCCGACAGGCCCTGCAGCGCGAGGTGGTTGGCATCGAGCACGACGAAGTCGGCCTGCTGCCCCGCGGCCAGCCCGCCGACCGTGCGGCCCGCCGCTTGCGCCCCGCCCTGCACGGCTTCGAGCGTGAGCGCGGTGGCCACGTGCGGCTGCGCCGCGCTGGCGCCGACGTTGCGCTGGCGCCGGCCCAGGCGCTGGCTGTATTCGAGCATCAGCAGCTCTTCCGCCGCGTTGACGCTGGCGTGGCTGTCCGAGCCCACGCCCCAGGCGCCGCCGTGGCTGCGCCAGCGCGCGAAGTCGAAGATGCCGTCGCCGAGGTTGGCCTCGGTCGTCGGGCACAGGCCCGCGACCGCGCCGCTGCGTGCGGCGTACTCGTACTCGGCGTCGTTCATGTGCGTGGCGTGCACGAGGCACCAGCGCGCATCGACGCTCGCGTGATCGAGCAGCCATTCGACCGGGCGCAGGCCGCTCCACTCCACGCAGTCGTCCACCTCCTTCGTCTGTTCGGCGATGTGGATATGGACCGGCGCCGTGCGGTCGATGGCGTCCAGGCCGGCGAGCGCTTCGCGCAGCGCCTCGGGCGGCACGGCGCGCAGCGAGTGCGGCGCCAGGCCCAGGCGCGCGCCCTGCGCGTCGCAGTCGGGCTTGAGCGTGTCGAGCAGGCGCAGCATCGACTCGGTCGAGCGGATGAAGCGGCGCTGCCCGTCGGTGGGCGGCTGGTCGCCGAAGCCGCTGGTCTGGTAGAGCACCGGCAGCAGCGTGAAGCCGATGCCTGTGTTCTGCGCGGCGCGCAGCAGCGCGCGGCTCAGCGCCGCGTCGTCGGCGTAGGGACGGCCGTCGGTGTCGTGGTGCACGTACTGGAACTCGCACACGCTGGTGTAGCCCGCCTCGAGCATCTCGGCGTAGAGCCAGGTCGCGATGGCTTCCATGTGCTGCGGCCCGAGGCGCGCGGCAAAGCGGTACATCAGCGTGCGCCAGCTCCAGAAGCTGTCCTGCTGCTCGGCGCGGTGCTCGGTGAGGCCCGCGAAGGCGCGCTGGAAGGCGTGCGAATGCAGGTTGGGCATGCCGGGGATCACGGGGCCGTGAGCGACTGGCGTGTCGGCGGGGCGGGCTGCGCCGGCTTGCACCTGCGTGAGCTGGCCCGCGTCGTTCCACGTCAGCAGAACGTTCCTGGCCCAGCCTGCGGGCAGCAGCGCATCGGCCGCGAAAAGCGTGTGTGTCATTCAGTGGCTCCGATGGCGATGCGTCCCTGGCGCACCACGGTGCGCACCGGCTGCTGGCCGAACCAGTAGGCCAGCTCGGCGGCGTCGTGGAGGTTCCAGAGCACGAAGTTGGCGGGCATGCCGGGCGCGATGGCGCCGTGCGTGTCCTGCAGGCCCAGCGCGCGCGCGGCGTGCACCGTGACGCCGGCCAGCGCCTCGGGCACGGTGAGGCGGAACAGCGTGCAGGCCATGTTGACCATCAGCAGCAGGCTCAGCGTCGGCGAGGTGCCGGGGTTGTGGTCGGTCGAGACGGCCATCGGCACGCCCGCGGCGCGCAGCGCGTCGATGGGCGGCAGGTGCGTGTCGCGCAGCGTGTAGTAGGCCCCGGGCAGCAGCACGGCCACGGTGCCCGACTGGCGCATGGCCGCGATGCCGTCGGCCGACAGGTGCTCGATGTGGTCGCACGACAGCGCGCCGTAGCGCGCAGCCAGCGCGGCGCCGCCCATGTCCGACAGCTGCTCGGCATGCAGCTTCACTGGCAGGCCCAGCGCCTGGGCGGCCTGGAAGACCTGCTCGGTTTCCTCGAGCGAGAAGGCGATGCGTTCGCAGAACACGTCGACCGCATCGACCAGCCCTTCGGCCGCGAGCGCGGGCAGCATCTCGTTGCAGACGAGGTCGATGTAGTCGCCGCTGCGGCCGGCGTATTCGGGCGGCAACGCGTGCGCGCCGAGGAAGGTGGTGCGCACGGTGACGCCGTAGGCCTCGCCCAGGCGCCGCGCCACGCGCAGCTGCTTGCGCTCGTGTTCGAGCGCGAGGCCGTAGCCCGACTTGATTTCGATGGCGCAGACGCCGTCGGCCAGCAGCTGTTCGAGGCGCGCGGCGGCCTGTGCGAACAGCGTGTCCTCGTCGGCCTCGCGCGTGGCGCGCACCGACGAGACGATGCCGCCGCCGGCCTTGGCCACTTCTTCGTACGTGGCGCCCGCGAGCCGCATCGCGAACTCGTTGGCGCGCTGGCCGCCGTAGACCAGGTGCGTGTGGCAATCGACGAGGCCGGGCGTGACGAGCGCGCCGCCGCCGTCGTGCGGCGCGAGCCCCGCGAACTCGGCGGGCAGATCGGCGCGCGCACCGACCCAGCGGACCGTGCCCTGCGCGACCACGAGGGCGGCTTCGGCATCGGGCGCCAAGCTCAGGCCGGGCGCCGCACCGGGTGCGAGGCGCAGGCCGGTCCAGAGGCCGTCGGCCGAGGGGGATTCGCTGGGGGGTTTCATCGTCATTTTTTTCCTTCCGCCGGTCAGGCCGGCACGAAGCGCACGGCCACGAGCCGCGCGTCGTCGCTCGCCGGTGCGGCTTGCCACGCCTGCGCGGCGTCGGTCCAGCACAGGCCTTCGCCTTCAACGAGGGCTTCATCGTCATTCAAGCGCCAATCGCCGCGCAACGCCAGCAGCACGCCGTGCGGCGCAGGCGCGATGTCGGCGGCGTGGTCCAGCACCTGCACATCGGCGCGCCACTGGCCGCTGCGCGTCATCACGTTGAAGTCGTTCGAGGCGCCGCCGAGCAGCGTGCAGTCGATCGGGTCGTCGCCGGAAAAAGCGAAGGGGCGGTGCGGCACGTCGAGCCGGTGCGACACGCGGCCGTCGTGCGTGAAGAGGCGCACGCCGTCGCCTTCGAGCAGCATGATCTGGCGATCGACACCCGGGAACACCGAGAACGGGCCGGCCGACGCAATGGTCGCGATGCTCACGCGCCAGCCGAAGCTGTCGAGCCCCGTGCCTGGCGGCCAGCTGGCGATTTCCTGCGTGGTGCCGCCGCCGTTCTTCCAGGGCGTGGCGCGCAGGGTCGCGCGCGAAAAACGCTGCACGCTCATCGCATCAACCCGCCTTGCCGCAGCTTCTGCTCGAAGTGCCGCAGGATCAGCGTCATCGTGCCCGTGAGCACGAAGTACACGACCGCAATCGCCAGGTACACCTCGAGCGAGCGGTACGACACGCTGATGATCTTCTGGCCTTCGTGCATCACGTCATGAATGGTCAGGAGCGACACCAGCGCCGAGTTCTTGATGAGCGCGATGAACTCGTTGCCCAGCGGCGGAATCATGCGCACCACGGCCTGCGGCAGCACGATCTGGCGCATCGCCACGCCGGGCGTCATGCCGAGCGATTGCGCGGCCATGGTCTGGCCCTTGTCGATCGACTGGATCGCGCCGCGCACGATCTCCGACACGTAGGCGCCCGAGTACACGCCGAGCCCCAACACGCCGCACAGGAAGGCCGGCAGCAGGATGCCGAAGTGCGGCAGGCCGAAGAACAGGATGAACAGCTGCACCAGCAGCGGCGTGCCGCGAATCGCCGCCACGTAGGCGGTGCACACGCCGTAGATCCAGCGCCGCTTCGGGTTCAGCCGGCCGATGCCGACCAGGAGGCCCAGCACGCAACCCAGGGCCAGCGCGCAGGCGGTGATCTCCACCGTGACCAGCGCGCCGCGCAGCAGGTCGGGCCAGCCCTGCCAGACGGGCGAGAAATCGAAGTCCATGGCGCGCTTACTTGGTGTTCGCGCTGAACCACTTCTTCACGATGGCGGCGTAGGTGCCGTCGGCCTTGAGCTTCTCGATCGCGCCGTTCACGGCCTTGGTGAGCTCGGGCGTGTCCTTGCGGATCGCCATGCCGTATTCCTCGGTGGTGATCTGCTCGTCGAGCACCTTCAGGCCGCCGCGTGTGCGCACGTACTGGAAGGCGGCGGGCTTGCCGGTGACGGCAGCGTCGGCACGGCCGATGTCCACGAGGTTGAACATCTCCTGGTTCTTCTCGACTTCCAGCAGCTGTACCTGCGGGAACTTCTCCTTGGTGTAGGCCACCGACTTGGTGCCCACCTGCACGCTGACCTTCTTGCCGTTGATGTCGGCCGGCTTCTTGATGGTCGTGTTGTTGTCCTTCACCATGACCACGAGGCCGCCGGCGTAGTACGGCACGGTGAAGTCGACGACCTTCTTGCGCTCGTCGGTGATGTAGATGCCCGACACGGCCATGTCGAAGCGCTTCGAAATGAGGCCCGGCACGAGGCCCTTGAAGTCGATGTCGATCCACTCGATCTTGCGGCCCAGCGTCTTGCCGATGGCTTCCACCAGCTCGACGTCGAAGCCGGTGCGCTTGCCGTTTTCCACGAACTCCATCGGCGGGAAGGTGGCGTCGGTGGCCACGCGCAGCGGCTCGCCCTGGGCGTGTGCAGCGCCAGCGAAACCGAAGAAGGCGAGGCCGGACAGGGCGGCGGCGACGAGGGTGCGACGGGTGTTCATGAGAGGGCTTTCGTGGAGGTGAGGGAGGAGAAAAGAAAAAGATGCGGTGCGGCTACTGGAGTGCGCGCGAGATGCGGGCCGCCGTGACGACGGTCATGTGGACCAATGCAGCTTCCATGCCTTCGACGCGCGTGAGCGGCGCCATCAGCGTGATCGCCCCGCGCAGGCGCCGGCCCGCGGCCAGCACCGGCGCACTCGCGCCCCAGACGCCGGCATCGACCTCGCCGTGCGTCACGGCATGGCCGGCAGCGCGGATGGTGCCGAGTTCGGCGCCACGCTCGGCGCGGCGTTCAGGGCCTTCGTCGAGCCCGTCGAGCAGCAGGTCGCGCGCGTCGTCGGGTGCATGGGCCAGCAGGCACTTGGCGCTGGCGCCGTCGCGTGCGGGCACGCTGCGGCCGCGGTCGAAGGAGCAGCGCAGCGACTGTTCGCTGTCGATCATCTCCAGACACACAACGCGGTCGTTCACGAGGGTGACGAGCGCCACGCTCTCGTGGCTTTGCTGCGCCAGCACGCGCATGTCGGCGCGCGCGGCCATCACGAGGTCGGAGTTGCCGTCGAAGCCGCTGGCCAGCTGCACGCTGACGGGCCCCGGCGAGTAGCGGCCCTCGGACTCCATCACGAAGCCCCAGCGGCGCAAGGTGGCGACCTGCCGGTACAGCGTGCTCTGCGACAGGCCGGTGGCCTGCACCAGCTCGGCCGCCGTCATCGCCGCCTTGCTTTGCGCCAGCACCGACAGCACGAACAGCGCGCGGTCGTTGTGGGCAGGAGCGTCGAGAGGGGTCGTCATCGGGGGCAATCGCTGGGCGGTCGAAAGTGGATGCGGCGTGCAGTATCTTGCTCGCCGTTCCCACGTCCAAGCCCGAATTCCCACGCGATGGGAATGAGCGCGTTTTTTCTTTCTACCTTCGTCTTACCCGGGGCATCAGACAGCGAGCAACGGGAAGAGCGGATCGTCCATCGGCGCGCCCGCCGGCAGGCGCTCGGCGAGGCCCGGGAAATCGGGCGAGGTCTTCCAGCTGCGCGGCGCGTGGCGGATGTCGTCGCCCAGAAATCGCACCGAGAACACGCGGCGCCGGTTCGGCCCCTCGACGCCGGCCGCCGCATGCAGCGTGAGCATGTGGAAGCAGACAAAGTCGCCGGGCTCGATGTCCCAGCCGACGATGGGAAAGCGCTCGCGCGCGCCCTCGATGTCGGGCAGGTCTTCGAGGCTGCCTTCGGGGAACCACTTGGCGTGGTTGTCCATGAAGGTGCGCGGCATGAGCCACGGCCCCTTGTGGGAGCCGGCCACAAACTCGAGCGTGGCGGCACGCGACACCGGGTCGACCGGAATCCACATGCTGACGTTCTGCGCGCCGTCGATGTTGTAGTAGGGCTGGTCCTGGTGCCACGGCGTGCGCTGGCGCGTGCCGGGCTCCTTCACGAGCAGGTGGTCGTGGTACAGGCGCACGGTGTCCGAGCCCATGAGCCGCTGCGCGAGGGGCGCCAGCGGCGCCTCGACGATGAAGCGGCCGAAGGCGTCGATCTCCTGCCAGTTGCAGAAGTCCTCGAAGAAGCGGCCCGGGTCGTCGGGCCGGCTCGCGACCTTGGCGCGCGGGCTGGGCGCCGCTAGGTTCGCTTCGATGCCGTCACGCAGCAGCGCGAGTTCGTCGGCCGTGAGCAGCTGACGGATGCAGACCGCGCCGTCGCGCTGGAACTGCGCCACCAGCGCGTCGTCCACGCGTTCGCGCACGCGGCGCTGCAGGTCGGAAGCATCGAGGGTCATCGTCGGGTCTCCTTCTTTTTCGGGTGTCGGATGGCGGGTGACCCGCTTTTTTACTTCACCTGCTGCAGCGCCTGCCCGCGTTACTTGATCATCGGCAGCTTGAGGCCCTGCTTCTTCGCCGTGGCGACCGCGATGTCGTAGCCCGCGTCGGCATGGCGCATGACGCCGGTGGCCGGGTCGTTGAAGAGCACGCGCCCGATGCGCTTGGCGGCAGCGTCGGTGCCGTCGCACACGATCACCACGCCCGAGTGCTGCGAGTAGCCCATGCCCACGCCGCCGCCGTGGTGCAGGCTGACCCAGGTCGCGCCGCCCGCGGTGTTGAGCAGTGCGTTGAGCAGCGGCCAGTCGGAGACGGCATCGGTGCCGTCCTTCATGGCTTCGGTCTCGCGGTTCGGGCTGGCGACCGAGCCGGTGTCGAGGTGGTCGCGGCCGATGACGATGGGGGCCTTGAGCTCGCCGTTCTTCACCATCTCGTTGAAGGCCAGGCCGGCGATGTGGCGCTCGCCCAGGCCCAGCCAGCAGATGCGTGCGGGCAGGCCCTGGAACGCGATGCGCTCGCGCGCCATGTCGAGCCAGCGGTGCGTGTGCGTGTTCTCGGGGAACAGCTCCTTGATCTTGGCGTCGGTCTTGTAGATGTCTTCCGGATCACCCGAAAGCGCGACCCAGCGGAACGGGCCCTTGCCTTCGCAGAACAGCGGGCGGATGTAGGCCGGCACGAAACCCGGGAAGTCGAAGGCGTTCTTCACGCCTTCGTCGAACGCGACCTGGCGGATGTTGTTGCCGTAGTCGACCGTGGGGATGCCCATGGCCTGGAAGTCGAGCATGGCCTGCACGTGCACGGCGCACGACTTCGCGGCGGCCTTCTTGAGCGCGTCGTGTTGCGACACATCCTTCATGGCGGCCTGCCATTGCGGCACGGTCCAGCCCGAGGGCAGGTAGCCGTTGATCAGGTCGTGCGCGGAGGTCTGGTCGGTCACGAGGTCCGGCTTGAGGCCGCCGGCGTTGGCGCGCTTCACCAGCTCGGGAAGGATGTCGGCCGCGTTGCCCAGCAGCGCGATCGACACGGCTTCCTTGGCATCGCCGTGCTGCTTGATCAGTTCGAAGGCGTGGTCGATGTCACGTGCCTGCTTGTCGACGTAGCGCGTGCGCAGGCGGAAGTCGATGCTCGACTGCTGGCACTCGATGTTCAGCGACACGGCGCCGGCCAGCGTGGCGGCGAGCGGCTGCGCGCCGCCCATGCCGCCGAGGCCGGCCGTGAGGATCCACTTGCCCGCGAGGCTGTTGTTGTAGTGCTGGCGGCCGGCTTCGACGAAGGTCTCGAAGGTGCCTTGCACGATGCCCTGGCTGCCGATGTAGATCCAGCTTCCTGCCGTCATCTGGCCGTACATGAAGAGGCCCTGGCGGTCGAGTTCGTTGAAGTGTTCCCAGTTGGCCCACTTCGGCACGAGGTTGGAGTTGGCGAGCAGCACGCGCGGTGCGTTCTCGTGCGTCTTGAACACGCCGACCGGCTTGCCCGATTGAATGAGCAAGGTCTCGTCGTCTTCGAGTTCCTTCAGCGACGCGAGGATCTGGTCGTAGCAGGCCCAGTCGCGCGCGGCGCGGCCGATGCCGCCGTACACCACGAGGTCTTGCGGACGCTCGGCCACCTCGGCGTCGAGGTTGTTCTGCAGCATGCGGAACGGCGCTTCGGTGAGCCAGCTCTTGCAGTTCAGCTCGGTGCCGCGCGGGGCGCGGATCACGCGGGTCGGGTCATGGCGCGGGTCGGTGCCGGCGGCGGGGGTGTTGTTCAGGGCGAATTTGTCGGGTGCGTTCATGGCGTGGTTCTCCTTGTCGGGTGGCGGACGGACGGTTCGGATTACTTGGCGTGGCTGGGCAGGATGTCGAGCAGCGCGGCCGGCAGGTCGGCCGCGAGCGCCCACAGGCGCATGGCTTCGATGTCGGGTGCGAGGTAGCGGTCGCGCTCGAGGAAGGCGACCTTCTGGCGGATGCGGGCGAACTCGGCCTCGACCAGCGGCGAGCTCTTGAGCCCGCGTTTCAGTTCGATGCCTTGCGCGGCAGCCATGGCTTCGATGCCGACGACGACGGCGGTGTTGTTGACCATGTCGCCGAGGCGGCGCGCCGCGAAGGTGGCCATCGACACGTGGTCTTCCTGGTTGGCCGAGGTCGGCAGGCTGTCGACGCTGGCGGGGTGCGCGTGCGACTTGTTTTCCGACGCGAGCGCGGCGGCCGTGACCTGCGCGATCATGAAGCCGGAGTTCAGGCCGCCGTCGCGCACGAGGAACGGCGGCAGGCCCGAGAGGCCGCTGTCGAGCAGCAGCGCAAGGCGGCGTTCGGCGATGGCGCCGACTTCGCTCACGGCCAGCGCAATGATGTCGGCCGCGAAGGCGACCGGCTCGGCGTGGAAGTTGCCGCCGGAGATCACCTCGCCCGTGTCGCAGAACACGAGCGGGTTGTCGGACGCGGCATTGGCTTCGATGACCAGCACGCGCGAGGCGTGGGCCAGGTTGTCGAGGCAGGCGCCCATCACCTGGGGAATGCAGCGCACCGAGTACGGGTCTTGCACGCGGCCGCAGTCGGCGTGCGACGGCACGATCTCGCTGCCGTCGAGCAGCGTGCGCACGGCACCGGCCACGGCGATCTGGCCGGGCTGGCCGCGTGCGGCGTGGATGCGGGCGTCGAAGGGCTTGATCGAACCCTGAATCGCTTCGAGCGACAGCGCGCCCGACATCAGCGCGGCGGCAAACACGTCTTCGGCGCCGAACAGGCCGGCCAGCGCGAGCGCGGTCGACACTTGCGTGCCGTTGAGCAGCGCCAGGCCTTCCTTGGGGCCGAGCACGAAGGGTTCCAGGCCGATGCTGCGCATGGCTTCGGCGCCGCTCACCTTCCGGCCGTCGGCCAGCGTCGCTTCGCCTTCACCGATCAGCACGCAGGCCATGTGCGCGAGCGGCGCGAGGTCGCCCGAGGCACCCACCGAGCCCTTGCACGGAATGCTCGGCGTGACGCCCGCGTTGAAAAGCGCCAGCAGCGCATCGACCAGCGCGGGCCGCACACCCGAGTGCCCGCGCGCCAGGCTCACCGCCTTGGTCGCGAGGATCATGCGCACCACCGGCGCGGCCAGCGGGTCGCCCGTGCCCACGCTGTGCGAGAGCACGAGGTTGCGCTGCAGCTCGGCCAGGTGGTCGTTGCCGATGCGCGTGCTGGCGAGCTTGCCGAAACCGGTGTTGATGCCGTAGACCACCTCGTCGTTCTCGACGATGTGGCGCACCGCGGCCTCGGCCTTGGCCATGCCATCCTGCACCGACGGGTCGAGCGCAAGGCGCACGCCGCCGGCCTGGATGCGTCGCAGCATCGCAAGGTCGACCTTGCCGGGCGTGAGGGTCAGGGTGGCTTCGGGGGTGGCGGTGTGATTGCTTGGCATGTGAACCTGTCTATACAAGTGGTTGCGAGAGAAAACGTAGGCCTCTGAGGGTCGAAAAAAAACGGGTTAGCCGAAGGTCGGGTTGCCGTCGGCTTTGAAACGGCTGCCGAGGCTGTAGCGCGAGGCCGGATGCAGGCAGCGCACCCAGGTCACGGGCGTGTTGCGGATCCAGGTGCGGCGCGTCAGCAGCAGGCAGGGGTCGGTGGGCGCCATCGCGAGCCGCTCGGCCTGTTCGGCGCTGGGCAGCACGGCATCGACGACGTGTTCGATCTGGTCGAAGGGCACGTGGCGCACCAGGTACTCGCTGGGTGGCACGGCCGTGAAGTCCTGCTCGAGAAAGTCGGGCACGACCTGCGGATTGACGTAGCGCTCCTCGAGCTGCACGGGCGTGTCGTTGTCCAGGTGCAGGCAGGCGCTGTGGAACACCGAGTCGCCCGCGCGCAGGTCGAGCCAGGCGGCCACGTCGGGCGAGGCCGCAAGGCGCTCGACCGCGAGCATCTCGCAGCGGTAGTCGTGGCCGCGCTGGCGGATCTCGCTGGCGATGTTGGCGATCTGCAGCAGCGTCGACTGCGGCTTGTTCTCGGCCACGAAACTGCCGACGCCGGCCACGCGCACGATGCGCCCCTGCTCCATGAGCTCGCGCAGGGCGCGGTTCACGGTCATGCGCGCCATGCCGAACTGCGCGACCAGCTCGTTCTCGGAAGGCAGGCGGTGGCCGGGCGGCCACGTGCCGTCCTGGATCTTGCGGGAGATGTGATCCTTGACTTGCGCGTAGAGCGCGAGGGACGGCAGGTCGCGTTTCATCGTGCTTTCAATGTTCCGCAGCGGCCATCGACTCGGCGCGGATTTCTTCGGTCAGCCGTGCCTTGATGTCCATGAACTCCGGCGAGGTCTTGATGGTGTAGCTGCGCGGGTGCGGAAAGTCGACCGCGATCTCGGTCTTGATGCGGCCCGGCCGCGCGCTGAACACCGCCACGCGGTTGGCCATGAAGATCGCCTCGTCGATGTCGTGCGTGACGAACAGCACCGTCTTCTGCGCCGACTCCCAGATGCCCAGCAGCAGCTCCTGCATGAGCACGCGGGTCTGGTTGTCGAGCGCGCCGAAGGGCTCGTCGAGCAGCAGCATCTTGGGGTCGTTGGCCAGCGCGCGCGCAATGGCCGTGCGCTGCTGCATGCCGCCCGAGAGCTGCTTGGGAAAGTGGTGCTCGAAGCCGCGCAGGCCGACCTTGGCGATGAAGAACTCGCTGCGTTCCTTCTGGTCGGCCTCGCTCATGCCGCGCTCGCGCAGACCGAAGCGGATGTTCTGCGCCACGGTGAGCCACGGAAAGAGCGTGTAGCTCTGGAACACCACGCCGCGGTCGGCGCCCGGGCCTTCGATGCGCTCGCCGTCGAGCATCACCTGGCCGGTGGTCGGGAAGTCGAGCCCCGCCACGATGCGCAGCAGCGTCGACTTGCCGCAGCCCGAGGGGCCGAGGATGGTGACGAAGTCGTTCTCCTTCACCTCGAAGTCGATCGGCTGCAGCGCTTGCGTGCGCTGGCCCTTGGTGCCGGTGAAGACGCGCGAGACGCCTTGAATGGAGAGTTGGTTGTTGCTCGTCATCATCACAGTGCAGCCCATGCAAACAGACGGCGATTCATCGCCTTGAAAGCGAAGTCGGACAGCAGGCCGATGACGCCGATCACGATGATCCCGAAGATGATCTGCCCGGTGTTCAGCAACGCCTGGCTGTCGGTGATCATGTGGCCGATGCCCGACGAGGAGCCGATGAGCTCGGCCACGATCACGTAGGTCCAGGCCCAGCCCAGCACGAGGCGCAGCGTTTCGGCGATGCCCGGTGCGGCGCCCGGAATGAGCACGCGCGCCACGATGCCGCGGCTGTTGGCGCCCAGCGTGTAGGCGGCCTCGACGAGGTCGCGCCGCGCGCCGCCCACGGTGACAGCCACCATCAGCACGATCTGGAAGAACGAGCCGATGAAGATCACCAGCAGCTTCTGCATTTCGCCCAGGCCCGCCCACAGGATGAGCAGCGGAATGAACGCCGAGGCCGGCAGGTAGCGGCAGAACGAGACAAAGGGCTCGAAGAAGGCCTCGACGGTCTTCCAGGTGCCCATGGCCACGCCCAGCGGCACCGCAAGCACGGCGGCCAGCAGGAAGCCGCCGAACACGCGCCACACGGTCATGCCGATGTCGCCGATGAAGCCGTACTCGGTGAAGAGCAGCCAGCCCTCCTTGACCATCGTGATCGGGCTCGCCAGGAAGGTGGGCGACACGAAGCCGCCCAGCGTGGCAATGCCCCACACCACCACGAAGAGCACGAAGAAGCCGAGCCCCAGCATCGTGCGCGCGGACGCGCTGATGGGTTCGAGCGGCGCGAACACGCGGCGCCGCACGGGGGCTGCGGGCGGCGGCGTCACGGCGCGCGCCGGGGCGGCGGTCATCGGTTGCATCTGCGGCAAGGCCTTACTTGACATAGCTGGCGTCGAAGGTGGCGGCGTAGTCTTCCGGCGCCTTGCGGATCACGCCGGCCTCCAGCAGGATGGCCGCGGCTTCCTTCATGAAGCTGGTGAGTTCGCCCGCAAAGAACTTCTGGTTGGCGGCCTTGTCCTGCCAGCGCAGGTAGGCCGACGACTTGGCGAACTGCTCCCCGCTTTGCTTGACGGCCGAGCCCATGAGCTCGTTCGACTTGGCCGGGTCGGCCTTGATCATGTCGAGCGCGTCGAAGTACGACTTGGTGAGCGCGGCGGCGGCCTTGGGGTTGGCCTTGAGCCAGGTGGGGGCGCAGCCGACGGTGTCCATCACCATCGGGTAGTCGAGCGTGGTGGCCAAAATTTTGCCGGCGGCCGGGTTGGCGCGCACGGTCGAGAGGTAGGGCTCGTAGGTCATGGCGGCGTCGTTCTGGCCGGCCACGAAGGCCTGCGCAGCGGGCTGCGGCTCGAGCGAGACCACCTTCACGTCCTTCAGCGTCATGCCGTTCTTGCTGAGCATCCAGGCCAGGCCGAAGTACGGTGCGGTGCCCGGGGCGCTCACGCCGATGCTCTTGCCCTTGAGGTCGGCAAAGCTCTTCACGTCGTTGCGCACGGCCAGGCCGTCGGCGCCGTAGGACTTGTCCATCTGGAAGATCTGCACGATCGGCACGCCGTTGGCGTTCCAGGCCACGTGCGTTTCCACGGTGGTGGCCGCGCATTGAATGGCGCCGGAGGCCAGCGCCAGGTGGCGGTCCTTCTGCGGAATCATCTTGAGTTCGACGTCGAGCCCGTTCTTCTTGAAGATGCCGGCCTTGTCGGCCAGCGAGAGCGGCGCAAAGCCGGTCCAGCCGGACATGCCGAGCGAAATCTTCGTGTCCTGGGCGGCGGCCGTTCCGGCCATGCCCGCTGCACATGCACCTGCTGCCAGCAGCGAAGCGACTTTCACAACTACCTTGACCATGGGGACTCCTGGTTCCATTTTTTGAGAGAGATGACTCGGCGATACATGCCCAGGGGATATGGACAGCACGCCTCGCATTGTTGCCAGGCGCCCCAACTTGTCTATACAGGATAACCCGAAAGTCCTGTTTCGGTGCATTTCAGAGAGAAATGCACCAGTTTGCTGTCTAGACAAGAGGGGTGCCGGGACGGCGTTCACCATTGCAAACGCCGTGCCACAGTCAGATCGGGGCCGCTGGGGGACAATCGGCGTCCGCCCCGGCTCCGGCCCTTTTCTCCCCCTCTCCCGCCCTTCGCACCCCGCCTGTGTCTTCCCTCGCTCCCCGCCCCTTCGACGCGTCCAGCGACGGCAGCAGCTCCGGCAGCGCGGCCCCCGCCGACATCCTTCACGACGTGTTCGGCTACGCCCGGTTCCGCGGGGCCCAGCAGGACATCGTGGAGCACGTGGTGGGCGGCGGCGATGCGCTGGTGCTCATGCCCACGGGCGGCGGCAAGTCGCTCTGCTATCAGATCCCGGCCATTGCGCGGCAGCGCGCGGGGCGCGGCGTGTCGGTGGTGGTGTCGCCGCTCATCGCGCTGATGCACGACCAGGTGGGCGCGCTGCACGAAGCGGGCGTGAACGCGGCCTTCCTGAACTCCACGCTCGACTGGGAACAGACGCAGGACGTGGAGCGCCGCATGCTGCGCGGCGAGATCACGCTGCTGTACGCGGCGCCCGAGCGGGTGAACACGCCGCGCTTTCTGTCGCAGCTCGATTCGCTGAACGAGCGCGGCAAGCTCTCGCTGTTCGCCATCGACGAGGCGCATTGCGTGAGCCAGTGGGGCCACGACTTCCGCCCCGAGTACCGCGCGCTCACCGTGCTGCACGAGCGCTACCCGGGCGTGCCGCGCATCGCGCTCACGGCCACGGCCGACGACCTCACGCGCGCCGACATCGTCGAGCGGCTGCAGCTCGAGCAAGCGCGCCAGTTCGTCTCCAGCTTCGATCGTCCGAACATCCGCTACACCATCGTCGAGAAGAAAGACGCCACCACGCAGCTGCTGCGCTTCATCGAGCGCGAGCACGAGGGCGATGCGGGCGTGGTCTATTGCCAGTCGCGCAAGCGCGTGGAAGACCTCGCGACGACGCTGAAGGGTGCCGGCATCAATGCGCTGCCGTACCACGCGGGCCTGGACGCCGCGGTGCGCCAGAAGCACCAGGACCGCTTCCTGCGCGAAGAAGGCATCGTGATGGTCGCGACCATCGCCTTCGGCATGGGCATCGACAAGCCCGACGTGCGCTTCGTCGGCCACGTCGACATGCCCAAGAACATCGAGGGCTACTACCAGGAAACCGGCCGCGCGGGCCGCGACGGCGCCCCCGCCGACGCCTGGATGGCCTACGGCCTGAACGACGTGGTGAACCAGCGCCGCATGATCGACGAGAGCCCGGCCGGCGAAGAGTTCAAGCAGGTGATGCGCGGCAAGCTCGACGCCCTGCTGTCACTGGCCGAGGCCAGCGACTGCCGGCGCGTGCGCCTGCTGGGCTACTTCGGCGAGCAGAGCACGCCCTGCGGCAACTGCGACAACTGCCTGAACCCGCCGCAGGTGTGGGACGGCACCGATGCCGCGCGCAAGCTGCTGAGCACCATCTACCGCGTGCAGCAGCAGAGCGGCATCAGCTTCGGCGCGGGCCACATCATGGACATCCTGCGCGGCAAGGCGACCGAGAAGGTCAAGCAGTTCGGGCACGAGCGCATCAGCACCTTCGGCATCGGCGCGGAGTTCAGCGAGGTGGCGCTGCGCGGCGTGCTGCGCCAGCTGATCGCCACGGGCGCGCTGGCGGTCGATGCCGAAGCGTTCAACACGCTGAAGCTCACCGAGGGCTCGCGCGCGGTGCTCAAGGGCGAGGCCACGGTGTCGCTGCGCGAGTCGGTGTCGTCACCGGCCGAGCGCAAGCCCCGGCGCGAGAAGGTCGCCAAGGGCGCACCGTCGCCGGCGGCCGCCTCGCTGGACGACACCGGCAAGAAGCGCTTCGAGGCGCTCAAGGCCTGGCGCGCCGAGGTGGCGAAGGAACACAACCTGCCGGCCTACGTGATCTTCCACGACGCCACGCTGGCCGCCATTGCCGAGCGCGCGCCCGCGACGCTCGAAGACCTGCAGGGCATCAGCGGCATCGGCACGAAGAAGCTCGAGGCCTACGGCGCCGAGGTGCTTCGCGTGTGCGAAGCCTTCTGACCACCTGCGGCTAGAGCAGGCGCGCGGCCTTCGAGAAATCGATGGACGCGAGCACCACGGCGCGCATGGCCGTCAGCAGATGCCGCTCGTCGTTGGCGCGCTTCTGGAAGGTGTAGGTCAGCGCGGGCAAGGCCTGGCGGGTCTTCAGGATGCGCAGGTCGCCGCGGCGCGACAGCAGGCGCGCCCAGCCTTCCGGCAGGAACCCGACGCCGATCCCCTCGATCAGCAGGCCGGCAACGGCGCCCCAGCTGTTGCAGCTGAGGCGGTGCGGCGCCTCGAGGTTCTCGGCCATGAGCCATTCGTCGAGCAGGCGGCTGGTGCCCGCGCCAGGGGGCTGCGTCACGATGGGATGTTGCGCAAGCAGCGACGCGCCGAGGGTCGTGCTTTTGCCCACGAGCGCGGGCGCGGCCACCCACACGAAATGCGCCTGGCCGACGGTGTGCGACGAGATCAGCCCGTGGTGCGGTGAACGCCCGGCGATCACCGCGCAGTCGAGCTCGCCGTTGCGCAGGCGCTCGTCCAGCGCAGAACCGAAGTTGACGTGCGGCTCCAGGCGCAAGTCGGGCAGGTGCCGCCCCACGTGCGCGACGAGCTGGGGCAGCCAGGTCAGCGCGCTCAGCTCGCCGATGCCGAAGGTGCAACGGCCACCGAGGCTGGCGGGCGCGCCGATCGACCGCTTCGTTTCGTCGGCCGCCAGCAGCAGCGCGGCGGCGCGCGGCAGGAAACGCTCGCCCGCGTCCGTGAGCGTGGCCCGCTGCCCGGCGCGGTCGAACAAGGGCGCGCCGAGCGACACCTCCAGCTCGGCCAGGCGCTTGGACAGCGACGAGGTCGACAGGTGCAGCCGCTGCGCCGCGAGCGCAAAGCTGGCGCAAGTCGCGGCCCAGTAGAAGGCCTCCAGTTGCTTCAGCGTCATGCGCCGTCCCCTCCGTCATTTCGAAAAAAGCGAAATGACAAATTACCATAAATTCGCTTTTTTAAAACCTTCTGCCCCCCTACAGTCCGCGCGGACCGAACGACTGACTGGATGGCGGACATGACTGTTTTCTCGCGTGCCTTCGATGCCCCGCGCCCCGCGCCGGCGCAAGCCCCGGCGGCTGCTGCGACGCCGCGCCGCCTGGCCGGCATCCTCTCGCTGCAGGACTTCGAGCACGCGGCGAAGCGCCGGCTGCCGCGCCCGCTGTTCGGCTACATCGCCGGTGCGGCGGAAGACAACCGCTCGCTGGACGCCAACCGCGCCGCGTTCGACGCGCACGACTTCCTGCCCCGGGTGCTGGTCGACGTCTCCCGGCGCTCGCAGGAGGTCACGCTGTTCGGCCAGCGCTATGCATCGCCCTTCGGGATCGCACCAGTCGGCATCAGCGCGCTGTCGGCCTACCGCGGCGACCTGGTGCTCGCGCAGGCGGCGCAGGCGGCCGGCATTCCCGCGGTCATGAGCGGCACCTCGCTCATTCCGATGGAAGAAGTGGCCCAGGCCGCGCCCGGCACGTGGTTCCAGGCCTACCTGCCGGGCGATGCGGCACGCATCGACGGCCTGGTGGCGCGCATCGCCGGCGCGGGCTTTCGCCACCTGGTCGTCACGGTCGACATTCCCGTCTGGGCGAACCGCGAAAACAACGTGCGTGCCGGCTTCACGACACCGCTGCGGCCCAGCCTGCGGCTGGCATGGGACGGCCTCGTGCGGCCGCGCTGGCTGCTCGGCACGCTCGCGCGGACCTTCGTGACGCAGGGCATGCCGCACTTCGAGAATTCGTTCGCCACGCGGGGCGCGCCTCTTTTCTCCAGCACCGCGATCCGCGACACGACCGGCCGCGACCACATCCACTGGGACCACATCGCCCGCATCCGCCAGCAGTGGCGCGGGCCGCTGATCCTGAAGGGCATTCTTCATCCGGCCGATGCGCGGCGCGCGCGGCAGCTCGGCGCCGATGGCCTCATCGTCTCCAACCACGGCGGCCGGCAGCTCGACGGCGCGGCACCGGCGCTGCGCGCGCTGCCGCAGGTGCTGGACGCCGCGGGCGAGCTGCCCGTGATGGTCGACGGCGGCGTGCGTCGCGGCAGCGACGTTCTGAAGGCGCTGGCGCTGGGCGCCAAGGCCGTGTTCGCCGGCCGGCCGTTCATGTATGCCGCCGCCGTGGGCGGCCACGCGGGCGTCACGCACGCGATCCGGCTGCTGCGGGACGAGGTCGACCGGAACATGGCGATGCTCGGCGTCAACGACCCGGGCGAGCTCGATGCGAGCTGCCTGATCCCGCGGCGCCCCTGAGCGGCCGCCACTCATCCCACCCATTCCATCAATCCAAGAGGAGGAAGACACCTTGCCGAAAAACCCCACCCTGTTCGCCCTCGCCTGCCTGCTGGCGGCGACCGTGCCCGCCCACGCGCAGGGCTACCCCGACAAGCCCGTCAAGCTGCAGGTGCCGTTCGCGCCGGGCGGCACGACGGACATCATTGCGCGCGTCATTTCCGAGCCCTTGGGCAGGCACCTGGGGCAGAGCGTCATCGTCGAGAACAAGTCGGGCGCGGGCGGCGCGATCGGGGCCGCCGAGACCGCGCGCGCCACGCCCGACGGCCATGCGCTGGGCATCGGCACCGTGTCGACGACAGCGGCGAATCCGGCCATCAACCCCAAGGTGCCGTACAACCCCAAGACCGACTTCACGCCGATCATCAACCTGGCGGCGACACCCAACGTCATTGCGGTCCACCCCAGCTTTCCGGCCCGGGACTACAAGGGCTTCATCGAGGTGCTGAAGAAGAACCCCGGCAAGTACGCCTACGCCACCGCAGGCACGGGCAGCATCGGGCACCTGCAGATGGAGCTGTACAAGGGCATGGCCGGCGCGTCCGTCACGCACATCCCCTACCGGGGATCGGGTCCGGCGCTCAACGACACCGTCGCGGGCCAGGTCGCGATGATCTTCGACAACCTGCCGTCGGCGCTGCCCTTCATCAAGGACCGCCGGCTGATCCCGATCGTCGTGGCGGCGTCCGAGCGCCTGAAGGACCTGCCCGATGTGCCGACCTTCAAGGAGGTCGGGCTCGCGCCGGTGAACCGCATGGCGTACTACGGCATCGTGGGCCCCAAGGGCCTGCCCAAGGACGTGGTGGACAAGGTGCACGCGGCGGCGCGCAAGTCGCTGGAAGATCCCGCCGTGCGCAAGCGCATCCAGGACACCGGCTCCTTCGTCGTCGGCAACACGCCGCAGGAATTCACGCAGCAGATCGCCGCCGAGTTCGACGTGTACAAGAAGGTGGTGGACTCCGCCGGGCTCACGCCGGACTGAACCGGCGAGCGCCTCTTCAGGCCACCGACGCCCAGACCGGCGCCATCGCGCGGTAGAGCGTGCGGAAGGCCTCGAGCCGGGGCTGGTAGGCCGCGTGCAAGGCGGCGTCGGGCGCGAGCACCTGACGCACGGCCGGCGCGACGACGACACCCGCCGGGTCTTCGCCCGTGACCGCCAGCCGCGCGAGCCGCGCCGCACCGAAGGCCGGGCCGCGATCGGCGGATTCGTACAGCACCAGCGGCACATCGAGCACCGAGGCGATCAGCTGCGCCAGGAAGGCCGAGCGCGCGCCGCCGCCGATCAGCGCCAGGCGCTCGGGCGGCGCCGTCTGGGCGCTCAGCGCTTCCAGCCCATCGGCGAGCGAGAAGGCGATGCCTTCGCAGACTGCCTGCATCAGGTCGGCACGCGTGGTGGCGCCCGAGAGCCCGACGATCGCGCCGCGCGCGAACGGGTTGTTGTGCGGCGTGCGTTCGCCGAACAGGTAGGGCAGCGCGAGCAGGCGCGACGGTCCGGTGTACGCGGCCTCGACCTCGGCCAGCAGCTCGCCGACCGACGCACCACCGGTGCACGACGCCAGCGCGGCCAGCGGGCTCGCGCCGTTGAGCAGCGCTGCCATGCGGTACCAGCGCTGCGGCAACGCGTGGCAGAAGGCGTGCACCAGCCGTTCGGGATCGGGACGGTGCGCGATGTCGGCGACCAGGATCTGCGCCGAGGTGCCGAGCGACACGAAGCCGTCGCCCGGCCCGACCACGCCGATGCCGACGCCGCCTGCCGCGGCATCGCCCGCGCCGCCGGCAATCGGCACGCCGCGCGGCAAGCCCCAGCGCGCAGCCAGTGCATCGCGCACGGTGGCGCAGGGTTCGCACGACTCGACCACGCGCGGCAGCCAGGCGGGATCGACCCCGCAGGCGGCAAGCGCCTGCGGCGACCAGCGGCGCTGCGCCTGGTCGAACAGCCAGGTGCCGGCCGCGTCGGTGACGTCGGTCACCTTGTCGCCCGACAGTTGCAGGCGCACGTAGTCCTTGGTCAGCAGCAGCGAACGGGCGCGCGCCACGGCGTGAGGCTCATGGGTGCGCAGCCAGCGCAGCTTGGGGCCGGTGAAGCCGGCCATCGGCTGCACACCGACGGCGCGGCGCAGGGCCAGGTCGGTCTGCATGAGTTCGGCGGCCTCGGCAGCGGCGCGGCCGTCGTTCCACAAGATCGCGGGGCGCACGGGGCGGTCGGTTTCGTCGAGCAGCACCAGCGAGTGCATCTGGCCCGACAGGCCGATGCCTTGCACGCCGGCCATCGCTGTCGGGTGCGTGCGCGCCAGTTCGTCGAGGCCGTCGGACACGGCGTTCCACCACTGGTCGGGGTCGTGCTCGCACCACAGCGGCTGCGGGTACTGCGAGCTGAGCGGCCGATCGACCGTGGCCACGACATGCAGCTGCATGTCGGTCAGGACGATCTTGACCGCGGAGGTTCCGATATCGATGCCGATCAGCATGCGTGTGTTCCCTGTTCGAGGGCCGGAGTATCGGCGCCCCGGCCAAGCGCGCAGGCTGACGGCAGGTGCTTACGGTGTGGTTGCCGGCAGCGTGATCGGCACCGGGCGCGTGTGCAGGTCGATGTAGAGCTCGAAGAAGCGCGCGTTGTCGAACTTCTTCACCACCGTCATCTTCTGCAGCGGCACGCCCGCGGGCGGCGTGGCGTAGCCGATGGAGCGGCCGTTGTCGGCAGCGCCGGGCTTGGCGACCACGTCGACATAGCGCTCGACAGTCTGCGTGGCGTAGCGCGGATCGATGAGGTAGGCCAGCACCAGCGTGTCCCAGATGTTCTGCGTGTAGTTCGGGTTGTTCTCGAAGCCGTTGGTGCCGCTGAAGCCGTAGCCGTTGAGCTTGCGGAACACCTCGGTCACGGCCGTCGGCTTGGCCGGGTGCGCAATGCGGTCGTAGACGGGCTTGGTGAGGAACACGGTGTCGGTCACGTCCAGCGGCACCACCACCTGCGGGATCGGCAGGCGCACCACGAACTGCGCGGCCTCGGGGTCGAACCACCAGTTGAACTCGGCGAAATGGGTGGTGTTGCCGGCCACGTCGACGGCGCCGCCCATGTAGATGATCTTCTTGATCAGCGGCACGATGTCGGGGCTCTTCTTTACGGCCAGCGCGATGTTGGTGAGCGGGCCGATGGCCAGGATGGTGATCTCGTTCGGGTTGGCCTTGACGGTGTCGATGATGAAATCGACCGCGCTCTTGCGCTGCACCACGGTGCGCGTGGCAAAGCCGTCGGGCGAAGGCTTCAGATCAGCGTCGGTCTTGGGCTCGGGGCCGCTCCAGGCGCCCAGGTAGCCGTCGCCGCCCGCGCCGGCCTTCATCTCGGCCTCGATGGTGGCGTAGTCGTGGTTGATGGCGTAGTTCTCGCCCACGTAGACGCCGATGCGCTGGCCCACGCCCAGCCGCTCGACCGACATCAGCGCGTCGGCCACGCCCTGCTTGAGCCACTGGTTGCCCGACACCACGCTGATGCCCATCACCTGCACCTTGCCCTCGGCCTGCAGCTGCGCGGCCATGACGCCGAGCTGGCCGTCGTCGCTCATGGTGTTGTAGTCGCTGTCGATGATGACTTTCTGCGCCACCGGCGGCGCGGCGAACCCGGGCGCCAGGCCGATGCCGTCGTTCCCGCCCCCACCGCCGCCGCATGCCGTGAGCACGGCCACGGCGACGAGCCAGAAGGTCGTCACTGTCCATTTGCGCATCTGCTTCTCCTAAGTGTTTGGTTTTCAGTCCGGTCTTCAGAGGAGCGCCGGGGATTGAAAACGTTTGCGCAAACCTTTGCGCAAACGTTTGCCAAACTCTAAATGGCAGGCCACCAGCGTGGCAATGGGGTGTGGCTAGGGGTTTTCCGCGAGGCCGGGGCCGGCCTCGCGCGGGGACGTCAGCCCGCCATCAGACAGGGGCTGGCAAGAGGTCGATCCACCGGTTCTCGCGCAGCGGCGAACGGGGAAGCAGGGCGGGCTCGTCGTCCAACGGCGTGTCGCCCTTCTCCAGGCCCAGTGTGTCCGCGGCCTTGGCGGATGCGGTCGGCGCCGCGCACGACCCGGTGTCGCGCAGCCGCAGCGCCGCGGCCAGCCGGCGCTCGGCGGGGTCGCCCAACGGGTGGCTGAAGTCGTCGGACACGACGCAGCCCGCATTGGGCGCGAAGCCGTCGCCGTAGTCGCCGAAGCCGGCCTGGTTCACGCCTTTGAAGTTGACCGCGAAGTAGGTCGTGCCGCAGTTGTCCTGCGGCACAAAGCCGTAGGGCTTGCCGCAGGTGGTGGTGCCCACGAGGTTGACCGTGACGCCCACGCCGCGCAGGCTGTTGATGACCGACTCACTGGCGGAGCACGTGCCGCCGCTCGTCAGCAGCGTGACGCGCGAGAGGCCCAGCGTGGGCAGCGGCTGGCCGGCGCGGGTGGTCGTGAAGAAGGGCGTGAGGTTTTCCGCGAGCGTGGTGCGGTACGGGTTCTTGTCGTTGAAGGTCAGCAGCTCGAAGGTTTTGCCGTTCGTCGGGCCCGGCCCGGCCACCATGTAGGCCAGCCGGCTCGCGATGTGCAAAAAGCCGCCGCCGTTGTAGCGCATGTCGATCACGAGGTCCTGGATGCCGCCGTCCTGCTTGAGCGTGTTCATCGCCGCGACGAGCTGCGCCTCGGCGGTCGTGATGTGGTCGTTGAACAGCAGGTAGCCCACGCGGTTGCCGGCCGGCCCGATGGTGCGCGTGAACTGCACCGGCGTGCTCGTGATGCGCTGGGCCGTGAGCTCGATGGGGCTGCCGCGCGTGCCCTCCACTTCGAAGGTGAAGGTGTGCTTCTCGCCGAGGGCCCGTGGCGAGAGCGCGCGGAAGATGGGGTCTCTCTCGCTGTCGGGGACGGACACCACGTCGATGCCGTCGACGACGACCAGCTTGGCCCCACGCACCAGGCCGGCCGCCGCGGCCGGCGAGCCCGGCTCGACGAAGGCGATGCGGATGTTGCGCGGCACCGAACTGCGCACGGTGGCCATCTCCATGCCGTAGCCGGCCGACACGCCGCCTTCGGACTGCAGGCGGTACGCCTCGGTGTTGTTGGTGAAGTGGAAGCGGTCCTTGGCCCGCCCCGACGGCGTGGTGGCCGGCGTCTTGAGCACGTCGAACCAGGTCTGCGGCGTGGCGTAGTCGGCCGCCTTGAGCGTGGGGGGCACCTCGTTGTACCAAAGGTAGGTTTCGTCGATCCAGCCACGCACCCAGCTCTTTTCGTTGTCGACCGTGCCGGCGCTGTCGGGATAGGCGCGGCCGGTCGCGGGGTTGATGCCCGGGCGCGGCGCGGCGCACTGGCCGGCGACGGTCGACGACGCGACGATGCCGCCTTCACCTCCACCCCCGGGGTTGGGCGTCGGCGCCACGCCGATCGGGAACCCACCGCCGCCACCTCCCCCACCGCCGCCTCCACCGCATCCCACCAGGAGACCGGCCAGGGCGAGCGCCATCGCGCCGGCACAGGCGGCCAGGGCCCGCGAGCGCCGCGACGCATCTGCATTGCGAAAGGCCATCGGGTCCTCCTGGCGTCCGCGGTGGCGGACAGTTCTGATTGGTCTTGTTCGGGGTGCGGGGGGCGCGGAACGCCGCCCGCTACTGGATGAAGCCCATGCCGCGCGATTCGCGTACCTCGGGCTTGATCCGGTGCTCGGCTTCGAGCTGCTCGAGAAACTCCGCCGCCGAAAACTCGGTCGCGAGGATGTCGGTCTGCCGTTTCACGGCCGCGAAGTCGCCGGGGCACAGCTGCGACAGCTGCGCCAGGCGCGCGCGCACCTCGCCCGTGAGCAGCGCCGCGTCGCCCGCGAGCGCCTCGGTGACGAACATGCGTTCGCGCTGCGCCGCGGTGAGCGGCATGAACTTGATCTTGAAGGTGAAGCGCCGCAACGCCGCCTGATCGAGCCGGTCGAGCAGGTTGGTGGTGCAGACGAACACGCCGCGAAAGCGCTCCATGCCCTGCAGCATCTCGTTGACCTCGGTGACCTCGTAGGTGCGCTGCGCACCGCGCCTGTCTTGCAGGAACGAGTCGGCCTCGTCGAGCAGCAGCACGGCCTTCTCGGACTCGGCCTCCTTGAACATGGCGGCCATGTTCTGCTCGGTCTCGCCGACGTACTTGCTCATGAGGTCGCTGGCCTGCTTGACGATGAGCGGGCGGCCCACGGCCTTGGCGATGTGCTCGGCCAACGCGGTTTTGCCGGTGCCGGGCGCGCCGTAAAAGCACAGCGTGCCATGGCCGCGCGCCTTCAGCGCCTCGACGATGCGCGGGATCTCGAAGCGGGTTTCGACGTGGAGCATGTCCAGGTCGTAGGTGGTGACGCTGCGGCGCTCGGCCGGGCTCTTGTCGAGCGTGCCGAGTGCGAGGTCGGCGTTGCGCAGCTGGCGCTCGATGAGGGCCTCGACCGACGCCTCGTCGGTCTTCGCGAGGCCGGCGAAGCGCACGGCGGTGCGGATCTGCGCAGGCGTGAGGCCCTTGCGTTCCGCCAGCTTGGCGGTGAAGGCCTCGGACACGACCACGCCTTCGAGCGTCTTCTTCACGAGCTGCTCGCGCGCACCGGGCGGCGGCGACTTGAGTTCGAGGTGGTAGGCGAAGCGGCGGCGGAAGGCCGGGTCGATCTGCTCGATGCGGTTGGTGACCCACAGCGTGGGCACGGGGTTGGCCTCGAGGATCTGGTTGACCCACGCCTTGCCGCTCACGCTGCCGCTGGCCGGCGCGGGAATCTGCTCGGCGCGCGCCATGAACTGCGCGGCCTCGGTGCTGATGGGCGGGAACACGTCCTCGACCTCGTCGAACAACAGCGCCGCCTGCGCACTGCCCTTGAGGAACACCTGCGCGATCTGCAGCGAGCGGTAGCGGTCGCGGCCGCTGAGCGAGTTGCCGTCGCGGTCGGCGTACTCGACCTCGAAGAGTTCGAGGCCCGCGGCCTGCGCGACCACCTTGGCCAGCTCGGTCTTGCCGGTGCCGGGCGGACCGTAGAGCAGCACGTTGACGCCGGGCTCCTTGCGCGCCACGGCCGCACGCAGCAGCGTGACGAGCATCTGCGCGTCTTCCTGCACGAAAGAAAAATCGTGCGGCGTGAGCGCGCTCTTGGCCGAGGGCCGCGTGAACACGGCCATCAGTTCGTTGTGGTCGCGGTACTCGCGCATGAGCACGGGCGGCAGCTTTTCGCTGACCTTCATGAGGTCGGCGAGGTCGGTGATGTTGTGCTCGGAGATGAGGTTCTCGACGAGGCCGATGCGTTCGAGCCGCGAGCCCGCGCGCAATGCCTCGCCCACCTCGCTCGCGTTGACGCCCGCGATGTCGGCGATGGCGGCGTAGGCCTCGGGCGCGTTGTTGACCTTGAACTCGACCAGCAGCGAGCGCAGGTCGCGCTGGTAGCGCGCGAGCGTGCCGTACAGCAGCAGCGCGCGCTCGGCCTTGTTGAGCTGCAGCAGGCCGGCGAGCGCGTCGATGTTCTTCTCGACCAATGTCGACTGCTTGCGCAGCGCATGCGTGAGCCAGTCGCGTGTGACGGCGAGCACCGAGAGCAGGTCTTTGGGCTGGTCTTTCGCGTACTCGTCGAGGTAGAAGAACAGCGTGCCTTCTTCATACGGGCCGCGCCACACGCCGTGGCGTTCGAGCAGCGTGCGGCCATCGAAATCTTCGACGCCTTTCCACGCTTCGTTGCCCGCGCAGCGGCGGCCGAGAAACTCGCGCAACCGCTGCAGCACCGCGGCGGGCCACACGAGGTGGCGCCCGGTGAGCGAGAGCAATCCGTTGATATCGCGCCGCACATTGAAGCGCGGGCCCTGCTTGGCCGCGAGCGTGAGCACGAAGTGCGAGCACATGAGCTCGAGCACCGGCGCTTCCTTGAGACCGGGCGAAGGCAAGGCCTGCCCGCGCACCGCAGCAGCCACCACATCGACACCCGCACGCTTGACCATCAGGCAACCTCCTGCGAGGAAATACTTGGAGCGACCATAACGCAGACTTTTGGCTTCGGGAAGACGCCGAAAGAGTAAAAACCCTGATCCGCTGGATTCCAGCCACAATGCGCGCCATGGTCGGAATCGAAGCTATCCGGCGCGCCGCGGCGCGCCTGCAGGGCCAGGTGCTCAACACGCCCTGCGTGGAGTCGCGCACGCTCTCCGAAATCGTGGGCGCGCAGGTGTTCCTGAAGTTCGAAAACCTGCAGTTCACGTCGTCGTTCAAGGAGCGTGGCGCGTGCAACAAACTCGTTGATTTGTCTGAAGGCGGCACGCGCGGCGTGATCGCCATGTCGGCCGGCAACCATGCGCAGGGTGTGGCTTATCACGCACAGCGGCTGGGCCTGCGCGCACTCATCGTGATGCCGCGCTTCACGCCGGGCGTAAAGATCGAGCGCACGCGCGGCTTCGGCGCCGAGGTGGTGCTGCACGGCGACACGCTGGACGCAGCGCGCGCCCATGCACTGGCGCTGGCCGAGCGCGAAGGCCTGACCTTCGTGCATCCCTACGACGACGAGGCCATCATTGCCGGGCAGGGCACGATCGCGCTCGAGATGCTCGACGCGGTGCCCGACCTCGACACGCTGGTGGTGGCGGTCGGCGGCGGCGGGCTCATCGCGGGCATGGCCGTCGCGGCGCGGGAGATCAAGCCCGGTATCGAGATCGTTGGCGTCCAGACGCAGCGCTTTCCGGCAATGGTGAACGCCGTCAAGGGCACCCACCACGCGCAAGGCACGAGCACGATCGCCGAAGGCATCGCGGTCGGCACGCCGGGCGTGCTGACGCGGGAAATCATCGCGGCCAAGGTCGACGACCTGCTGCTGGTGGACGAAGGCGACATCGAGCAAGGCGTGCTGATGCTGCTGGAGATCGAAAAGACCCTGGTCGAAGGCGCCGGTGCGGCCGGCTTGGCGGCGCTGATCCGTCACCCCGAGCGCTTTCGCGGCAAGCGCGTGGGCCTTGTGCTGTCGGGCGGCAACATCGATCCGCTGCTGCTCGCGGCCATCATCGAACGCGGCATGGTACGCGCCGGCCGGCTGGCCCGGGTGCGTGTCAGCGCGCGCGACGTGCCGGGTTCGCTGGCCCAGATCACGGCCACTGTGGCCGAAGCGGGCGCTAACGTCGACGAGGTGCACCACCAACGCGCCTTCACCATGCTGGCGGCGCAGAATGTCGACGTCGAGCTGGTGCTGCAGACGCGGGGCCGGGCCCATCTGGCCAGCGTCTTAAGCGCCCTGAAAGACGCCGGTTTCGAAGCGGTGGAGCAGCACTGAGGGCTCCTCGCAACCCCCTAGACCCGCTGGCGGCGCCTCGCCGGTAAAATGGCGGGAGTTTTGTCATTTGCGGTTGACTGCATTTGATGCTTTGTCATTTGCGTATTCGAGGTATCTCCCGATGTCCCATCCCACCCCCGCCGAGCACGGCCACCACGCTGCCGCCGCTGAACCTGACGCCGTCGAATCGGTCGTTCACCTGATGCCGCTCGTGCTCCCGCTGGCTGGCGGCGTGCTGATGCTGCTGCTGGCGTCGATCGCCGTTTTTCTCGCCTGAGCTGACAGGCTTTCGCGCTTTTGTCCGCGGGCTGTGCGGCCCGCGTTGACGCAATCTCCCAAAGCGAAACGTTTTCTCAAACGGACCTCCGTGCCTGGTCAGGCGCGGCGCCCCGTTCGGAAAGACGATTTTTCAACTTAGGAGATTTCCGATGAACGCACCCACGATGAAGGGCCTTCCCATTCAGGCGCCCTCATACGTCAAGAACGCCAAGCTGATCGCCTGGGTGGCCGACATGGCCGCGCTGTGCAAACCCGAGGCCATCCACTGGTGCGACGGCAGCAAGGAAGAATACGACCGCCTCTGCCAGCAACTGGTCGACGCCGGTACCTTCAAGAAGCTGAACCCCGCCAAGCGCCCGGGCTCGTTCCTCGCGATGTCCGATCCGAGCGACGTGGCACGCGTCGAAGACCGCACCTTCATCTGCTCCGCACAGAAGGAAAACGCCGGCCCCACCAACAACTGGATGGCCCCGGCCGAGATGCGCACGACGCTGCAGCCCCTGTTCGACGGCTGCATGAAGGGCCGGACCATGTACGTGGTGCCGTTCAGCATGGGCCCGCTGGGCTCGCCCATTGCGCACATCGGCATCGAGCTGTCCGACAGCCCCTACGTGGCGGTCAACATGCGCATCATGACCCGCATGGGCCAGGCCGTGTACGAGGTGCTGGGCACCGACGGTGAGTTCGTGCCGTGCATTCACACCGTGGGCGCGCCGCTCGAGGCCGGCCAGAAGGACGTGTCCTGGCCCTGCAACACCACCAAGTACATCGTTCATTACCCTGAAACGCGCGAGATCTGGAGCTATGGCTCGGGCTACGGCGGCAACGCGCTGCTGGGCAAGAAGTGTTTTGCACTGCGCATCGCCTCGAACATGGGCCGCGACGAAGGCTGGTTGGCCGAGCACATGCTGATCCTGGGCGTGACCAATCCCGAAGGCAAGAAATACCACGTGGCGGCGGCATTCCCCAGCGCCTGCGGGAAGACGAATTTCTCGATGCTGGTGCCGCCGGCGGGCTTTGATGGGTGGAAGGTCACGACCATCGGCGACGACATCGCCTGGATCAAGCCGCAGGCCGACGGCACGCTTCGCGCCATCAACCCCGAGGCTGGCTACTTCGGCGTGGCGCCGGGTACCAACATGCTGACCAACCCGAACTGCATGCGCAGCCTGGACGAAGGCGTGATCTTCACCAACGTCGCGCTGACCGACGACGGCGACGTGTGGTGGGAAGGCATGGAGCAGGACACGCCAGGCAAGGCGCTGCCGGCGCACCTGATCGACTGGCAAGGCAAGGACTGGACGCCGCAGATCGCCAAGGAAACCGGCGCCAAGGCCGCGCACCCGAACGCGCGCTTCACCGTGGCCGCCACCAACAACCCCGCGCTCGACGATGCCTGGGACGACCCGAAGGGCGTGAAGATCGACGCCTTCATCTTCGGCGGCCGCCGCTCGACGACCGTCCCGCTGGTCACCGAAGCCCGCAACTGGGTCGAGGGCGTCTACATGGCCGCGACGATGGGCTCGGAAACCACCGCTGCGGCCGCCGGCCAGCAGGGCGTGGTGCGCCGTGACCCGTTCGCGATGCTGCCGTTCATGGGCTACAACATGAGCGACTACTTCCAGCACTGGCTCGACCTGGGCAAGAGGCTGGAAGCCTCGGGCGCCCAGCTGCCGAAGATCTACACGACCAACTGGTTCCGCAAGGGCGCCGACGGCAAGTTCGTCTGGCCGGGTTACGGCGAGAACATGCGCGTGCTGAAGTGGATGATCGACCGCGTGGAAGGCAAGGCGACGGAAGGTATCGAACACATCACCGGCGTGAGCCCGCGCTATGAAGACCTGAACTGGACCGGCCTGGATTTCAGCGCCGAGCAGTTCGCGACGGTCACGAGCATCGACAAGGCGGCCTGGCAGGCTGAGCTGAAGCTGCACACAGAGTTGTTCCAGCAGCTGGCGCACCACCTGCCGAAGGAGTTGCCGGAGACGAAGGCAGCGATTGAGCAGCGGTTGACGGCCTAAGTAAGCACTTCTCGCAGGCTCATACGACCTGCGAAGCGCGGGCACTGAAAACCCAATAGAAAGCCCGATGAGCTCACCTCATCGGGCTTTTTTGTTTTGAGCGACGGGCAATTATCGCCTCGGCAGGTGATTCCAGGTCATGGCGGAGTCTTTGTCGACGTCGAGCGAGCTTTGCAGACGGCGCGCCGGCGCCTGGCCGGTTTGCAACGAGATCCTCAGAAGCACGCACGCCATGCGATGAAGGTGCTGATGAAGTTCAAGCTGCTGGAGCTGCATGCGGTGTCGCACGCTGAGTGGGGAGCGTGGCTTGGCGGGACGCCGTATTTCGAGCGGATCCGGGCTCGATTCTTTGCGGATGAGACGTTGGCAGCTCTAACTGGGGAGTTGCTGTCGGAGCTGATTGCGGTTGGTGCAGCGCAATCCGATGCTTTGGGGGTTCGCAACGCTTGATCAGCGGTTGTTTTGTCCCAATAAAAAAGCGCAATCTCTTTCGAGTTGGCGCTTTTTCTTTGTCTATCTATTCGCTTGCTCGTGCTTTGCGCGTTCTTTGCCTTTGCGTCGCGCAAAGCAAAAAACCCCAGTCATTGCTGACTGGGGTTTTCTGGGCTGTAAGAGCCTGACGATGACCTACTTTCACACGGGAACCCGCACTATCATCGGCGCTGAGTCGTTTCACTGTCCTGTTCGGGATGGGAAGGAGTGGTACCAACTCGCTATGGTCATCAGGCATAAAGGGTTGTCTGACTGATCACACGATCAATCAAACGAATTCATAGAGTTTGGAATCAGCTTTTGGCGAATTATTTTGAATGCGTCAACTTGGCATAACACCTTGATCAGATTGATCAAAGTTATAGGGTCAAGCCGCACGAGCAATTAGTATCAGTTAGCTTAACGCATTACTGCGCTTCCACACCTGACCTATCAACGTCCTGGTCTTGAACGACTCTTTAGGGGGCTCAAGGCCCCGGCAGATCTCATCTTGAAACGAGTTTCCCGCTTAGATGCTTTCAGCGGTTATCTCTTCCACACTTAGCTACTCGGCAATGCCACTGGCGTGACAACCGATACACCAGAGGTGTGTCCACTCCGGTCCTCTCGTACTAGGAGCAGGCTTCCTCAAATCTGCAGCGCCCACGGAAGATAGGGACCAAACTGTCTCACGACGTTTTAAACCCAGCTCACGTACCTCTTTAAATGGCGAACAGCCATACCCTTGGGACCGGCTACAGCCCCAGGATGAGATGAGCCGACATCGAGGTGCCAAACACCGCCGTCGATATGAACTCTTGGGCGGTATCAGCCTGTTATCCCCAGAGTACCTTTTATCCGTTGAGCGATGGCCCTTCCATACAGAACCACCGGATCACTATGTCCTGCTTTCGCATCTGCTCGACTTGTCAGTCTCGCAGTTAAGCACGCTTATGCCATTGCACTATCGTCACGATGTCCGACCGTAACTAGCGTACCTTCGAACTCCTCCGTTACGCTTTGGGAGGAGACCGCCCCAGTCAAACTGCCTACCATGCACTGTCCCCGATCCAGATAATGGACCTAGGTTAGAACCTCAAACACACCAGGGTGGTATTTCAACGTTGGCTCCACAAGATCTAGCGACCCTGCTTCAAAGCCTCCCACCTATCCTACACAGATCTGTTCAAAGTCCAATACAAAGCTACAGTAAAGGTTCATGGGGTCTTTCCGTCTTTCCGCGGGGAGATTGCATCATCACAAACATTTCAACTTCGCTGAGTCTCAGGAGGAGACAGTGTGGCCATCGTTACGCCATTCGTGCAGGTCGGAACTTACCCGACAAGGAATTTCGCTACCTTAGGACCGTTATAGTTACGGCCGCCGTTTACTGGGACTTCAATCAAGAGCTTGCACCCCATCATTTAATCTTCCAGCACCGGGCAGGCGTCACACCCTATACGTCCACTTTCGTGTTTGCAGAGTGCTGTGTTTTAATAAACAGTCGCAGCCACCGATTTTTTGCAACCCATTCATGCTTCGTTGTTCACTACACACTAATAGGGCACACCTTCTTCCGAAGTTACGGTGTCAATTTGCCGAGTTCCTTCTCCTGAGTTCTCTCAAGCGCCTTAGAATACTCATCTCGCGCACCAGTGTCGGTTTGCGGTACGGTCGTTGTTAGCTGAAGCTTAGTGGCT